>NZ_RAWF01000177.1:0-20677 GCF_003612075.1 Corallococcus sp. CA041A | reverse complement strand
GCCCACCCGCCTGCCCTGGTGGCTCAACCCGCTGTGCCTGGTCGCGGTGGGGCTGGTCCTGCTGTACCGCCACGCGGTGCCCCACCGTTGGAAGCGGCAGTGCATCTACACGCCCACGTGCTCGATGTACGGGCTCCAGTCCCTGAAGAAGTACGGCCTCTGGCGTGGAGGCCTCCGCACCCGGGCGCGCATCCGGCGCTGCAACGACGTGCTGTTCCTCGGGGGAACCGACCTGCCCTGAGGCGCCCTACTCCAGCGCCGGAACGGTCAGCTCCTTCGGCGGAACCCGCGGCAGGCGAACGGTGAACACCGTGCCCTCCGCCGCGGACGAACGCGCGTCCACCGTCCCGCCGTGCGCCAGCACCAGCTGCCGGACGATGTAGAGCCCCAGCCCGATGCTGCGCTCGGAGCGCCCCGCCGTCGTGCCGCGCTGGAGCGGCTCGAAGATGCGCGGGAGCATCTCCGGGGGAATGGGGTCCCCCCCGTTGCGCACGTTCACCACGACAGCGTCCTGCTCGCCCCGGCTCTCCACGCGCACCGGCGTGTCCTCCGGGCTGTACTTCAGCGCGTTGCCCAGGATGTTGGACAGCACCTGCGCCATCCGGTCGGAGTCCCACGCCCCCTGCCCGTCCCCCACCTGCTCCATCTGGAGGATGCGCTCCGGATGCGCCGTGCGCGCCTCCTCCACCACCTGCAGCGTGAGCGCATGGAAGTCGCACGGCGCCGCGTGCACCGGGATGCCGCCGCCCATGCGCGCCTGCGTGAAGTCCAACAGGTCGCGAATCATCCGCGTGGCCCGCTCCGCCGCGGACAGGACGCGCGCCGCCGCCTTCGCGTGCCACGGCTGGATGTCGTCGCGCCGGAGCATCAGCGATGCGCCCGTGAGGATGGCGCCCAGCGGGTTGCGCAGGTCGTGGCTGACGATGCCAATGAGCTGCTGCTCGAACTCCACCCGCGCCTGCGCCTCGTGCACCAGCTTCTGCCGCTCCTCCTCCGCCCGCCGCCGCTCCGTGATGTCGCGCATGGCGCCCACGATGCGCCGCGCCTTCCCGCTCGCTCCGCGCAGGATGGAGCCCTGCGCCGCCACGTACGCGTACTCGCCGTCCTTGCGCAGCACGCGGTACTCGTCCTGCCACCGGTCTTCGTCCGAATCGAACGCCCGCTGCAGCCCTGACAGCACCCGCTCGCGGTCCTCGCCGTGGATATGCCGGCGCCACCACGCCGCGTCCGCGTCCACCTCTTCCAGGGGGAAGCCGAAGACCTCCTCCGTCGCGTCGCCAATCCAGTGCATCGTGTCCGTCTGGAGATCCAGGTCCCAGATGGCGTCGAAGCTCGCGTGCGCCACCAGCTGGTAGCGCTCCTCGGAGCGGCGCAGCGCCTCCTCCGTGCGCTTGCGCAGCCGCACCCCTTCCGCCTCGCGCAGCGCCCGCCGCACGCTGGGGCCCAGCCGCTCCAGCCGGTCCTTCAGCACGTAGTCCGTGGCGCCGCGCTTGAGCAGCTCGATGGCGCGGTCCTCGCCCAGCGCGCCGGACACGAAGAGGAACGGCGTGTCCGGACACACGGCCTTCGCCGCCTCCAGCGCGCTCATCCCGTCGAAGCCCGGCACGTTGTAGTCCGACAGGATGAGGTCGAACCTCCCCTTCTCCAGCGCCGCGACGAAGGCCGCCCGCGCCTGCACGCACTCCAGCGTTGAAGGCAGCCCGCCCTCCTCCAGCTGCGCGGCCACCAGCTGCGCGTCCAGCGGGCTGTCCTCCAGCAAGAGGATGGACAGGGGCCGTTCCATCGAAGGCAGAGTCGTCAGGTCCCGCGCGGCACCGCCGCGTGCGTTCACTTGGGGGCTCCAGTCGTGCCGGGAGAGCCCGGAGGCGGCTGGTTCACCACCGCCCAGAACAGCCCCAGCTCGCGCAGCGCGGACACGAAGTCCGGGAAGGCCACGGGCTTCACCACGTAGGCGTTCACGCCCAGGCCGTAGCTGCGCGCCAGGTCCCGCTCCTCGCGCGACGAGGTGAGCATCACCACCGGCACCGCCTTCAGCTCCGGGGCGCCCTTCACCTTCTCCAGCACCTCCAGCCCGTCCACCTTCGGCAGCTTCAAATCCAACAGCACCACCGCCGGGTGGCCGTCCTGCCGGTTCGCGTACTCGCCCTTGCGGAAGAGGTAGTCCAGCGCTTGCTGTCCGTCGCGCACCACCACCACCTCGTTGGCCAGGTGCACCTCTTCCAGCGCCGCCAGCGTGAGCGCCACGTCGTTGGCGCTGTCTTCCACCAGGAGGATCCGCTTGAGGTCAATCACGCGTGCGTCTCGACTTTCTTCTCCACGGGAGAAGCGCGGGGCAGGGTGAAGGTGAAGGACGCGCCCTGCCCCACGGCGCCCTCCGCCCAGGTCCGTCCTCCATGGCGAGACACGATGCGCCGCACGTTCGCGAGCCCGATACCGGTGCCCTCGAACTCCTCGGCCGTGTGCAGGCGCTGGAAGACGCCGAACAACTTGTCCACGTACTGCATCTCGAAGCCCACGCCGTTGTCGCGCACCCACACCGCGACCTCGCCTTCCGTCTCGCGTGCCCCCACCTCGATGAGGGCCTCCGGCTTGGGACGGGTATACTTCAGCGCGTTCGCCAACAGGTTGTGGATGACCTGCCGCAGGAGCGACGGGTCGCCTTCTACCGTGGGCAGGCTTCCCACCCGCCACTCCACCTGCCGCCCGGTGGCCTCCGGCATCAGGTCGCGCCGGGCCTCCTCCACCAGCTGGCCCAGGTCCACCCGCGACTGGCGCAGCTCCGCCCGGCCCATGCGGCTGAACGCGAGCAGGTCATCCACCAGCGTGCCGCCCTGCTTCGCCGCGCCCGCGATGGTGGAGAGGTAGCCCTTCGCCACGTCGTCCAGCTTCGCGCCCGCCCGCCGCTCCAGCAACTGCGCGAAGCCGGTGATGTGCCGAAGCGGCGCGCGCAGGTCGTGCGACACGGAGTAGCTGAAGGACTCCAGCTCCTTGTTCGCCTCCTGCAGCTGGGCGGTGCGCTCGCGCACGCGCTTCTCCAGGCCCGTGTTCAGGTGGCGGATCTCCTCCTCCGCCTGCTTGAGGCTCTCCAGCGTGCGGCGCTCGTCGTCGATGTCCGTGTTGGTGCCGAACCAGCGGACGATGCGCCCCTCGCCGTCCCGCACGGGCCTGGCGCGCGACAGGAACCAGCGGTAGCTGCCGTCCGCGCGGCGCAGGCGGAACTGGTCTTCCCACAGCGTCCCCTCGCGCAGGGCCGCGTTGAAGTGCTCCAGCACGCGCGCGGCGTCCTCCGGGTCGATCAGCTCGCTCCAGTCCTTCTCCCCCACCTGCGAGGGCGACGTCCCGGTGTAGTCGTACCAGCGCTGGTTGAACCAGAAGAGGCGCCCCTCCGGCTCCGCCATCCACGACAGCTGCGGGATGGAGTCCGCCAGCGTGCGGAACTGCTGCTCGCGCTCCTTCAGCTCCGCGGCCAGCGCCTCGATGCGCCGGCGAGCCAGCACCTGCTCCGTCACCTCCCAGGACACGGACACGATGCCGTCCACCTTGCCCTCCGCGTTGCGCAGCGGCTGGAAGGTGAGGTTGAAGTAGCCCTCGGGCGCATCCTGCCCCACGTCACGGCCCAGGCGCATGGGCACTTCGTGGCCGCGGTAGGTCTCGCCGGTGCGGTAGACCGCCTCCAACTGGGCGACCTGCCCCTGCTCGTTCAGCTCCGGCAGCGCCTGGCGCACGGTCAGCCCCAGCAGCGGCCGGGAGCCGGTGAGCTTCAGGCGCAGGTCGTTGGCCATCTCGAAGACGAGCTCCGGCCCGCGCAGCACGGTGATGGCGGCGGGCAGCTGCTTGAGCACCGCGAACAGGTTGCGCCGCTCCGCCTGCGCCGTCTCGTACAGGCGCGCGTTCTCCAGCGCCACGCTGGCCATCTGCGCCAGCTGCACGGCGATGGTCTCGTCCTCCGCGTCGAAGTCGCCCTCCAGCTTGTCGGACACCTGCATCAGGCCCAGGTTGCGGCCGTCGTGGCCCACCAGCGGCACGGCGAGGAAGCCCTTCAGGGGCAGCGCGGGGGGCGGCGCGGGAGGCGCTTCCGAGTAGGCCGCGTGCTGACGCAACTCCGCGCGCGTCAGGCGCAGCGGCCGGTTCTCCTGGCACACCTGGGCGAAGAGTCCGCGCTCGTCCACGCCCACCTGGGCGGCGCCGGGCGCCTGCGGATCATGCTCCACCGCGGACAGCGCGCCGAGCGTCGGCGCGTCCCGTCCATCCGCCACCCGCACGAAGGACTGGTTCGCGCCAATCAGCTTGCGCGCCTTGAGCGTCACGAGCTCCAGGATGGCCGGCACGCTGCCCGCCGCGTTGAGCGCCAGGCTCGCGCGCGACAGGCCGCGAAGCTGCTCGGTGCGGCGCAATTCGCCCGCCATCAGGCGGGCCCGCTCCGCGTCGGCGCGCTTGCGAGCGGTGATGTCCTGCACGGTGCCCACGAAGCGCACCGGCTTGCCGTCCTGGAAGTGCGTGCGGCCCGTGGCGCGCACCCAGCGCTCCACGCCGTCCTTCAACCCCACGGTGCGGTAGGCCACGTCGTAGTCGCCCTTGCCCGTGGGGTCCCAGCTGAGCGCGATCGCGCGCTGCACGGCGTCCCGGTCCTCCACGTGCAGGCCCGCGAGGAACAACTCGTAGGACGACTCCGAATCGGGCGGCAGGCCGAAGAGCGCCTTGCAGCGCGCGTCCCACCTGAGCTCGCCCGTCACCACGTCCATGTCGAAGGTGCCCAGCGCCGTGGCCGTCAGCGCCAGACGCAGGCGCTGCTCGCTGTCCGCCAGCGCGGCCTGCTGCTTTCGCAAATCCTGCGTGAGCGCCTCCGTGTGCCGGCGCGCGCGCACGAACTCCGTCACGTCGGTGGCCAGGGTGATGATGCCGGACGCGGTGCCGTCCACCTCCACCATCGGGTGGTAGATGACGTTGAAGAAGACGGAGTCCGGCTGGCCGTCGCGCACCAGCTTCACCTCGAACTCCGGCCGCACGAAGGGCTGCCTCGTGCGCACCACCCCGCGCAGCACCTCCATGACCTCCGGCTGCGAGGCCATCTCCGGGAACGCGTCCAGCAGCGCCTGTCCCGGCGTCACCCGCCGGCCCACCAGCAGTTCGTAGTAGGGGTTCGCCAGCTCGAAGACGAAGTCCGGCCCACGCGTGATGGAGATGCCCACCGGGGCCTGCATGAAGAACGCGTGCAGCCGCTCGCGGTGGACGGCCTCCAGGGCGTCGCGCTCGCGCTCGCGCAGCGACTCCTCGCGCCGCTGCACGGCTTCGCGCGCCAGGTGCAGCTCCACGAACATGGACACCTTCGCCAGGAGGATTTCAGGCCGCAGCGGCTTGCGCAGGTAGTCCACCGCGCCGTGCGCGTACGCCGCCAGCCACTCCTTCTCGTCGCCGTCGCCCGCGGTCATCAGCAGCACGGGCGTGCGGCGGCTGCGCTCGCGCTCGCGCAGGAGGCCCAGCACCTCCACGCCCGTCATGTCGCCCAGGTTCATGTCCATCAGGACGGCGGCGAAGTCCTCGTCCAGCACGCGCCGCAGGGCCTCGCGTCCGGAGGTGGCGCGCACCAGCCGCTGCCCCAGGGGCAAGAGGATGCCCTCCAGCGCCAGGAGGTGGCCGGGCGTGTCGTCGACAATGAGGATGCTGGCCCTGGGAGAAGACGCGGGCACGGATGCGGCGGCGGAGGACATGGTGGAGGCTCGGGGGACGGGCTCCTCTTCCCTTTAGGCTGACGGGCACTCGGCGGGGGACG
This sequence comes from Corallococcus sp. CA041A, assembly GCF_003612075.1. Taxonomy (NCBI): domain Bacteria; kingdom Pseudomonadati; phylum Myxococcota; class Myxococcia; order Myxococcales; family Myxococcaceae; genus Corallococcus; species Corallococcus sp. CA041A. The sequence continues at coordinate 14,907 of NZ_RAWF01000177.1, read as the reverse complement.
GGCCCGGCTTCGGTGTGTCGCCCGTTGACGGCAGGACAACACTCCACGCCGCAACCTGCCTCCTGCCTCCCGTCGATTCCAGAAGAACCCTCGGGAGTTGCCCGTTTCACGCCTTCCCGTCCGCCAGGAGACCCACCAGGAGGACGCCCGTCCCCCAGGCTGCACCTCGTTGGTGCTTCAGGTTTCCAGTCGATCAGGGCGAGGACAGGCGTCGCAGGGACGTCATGGGGAATGGCGCCCAGAAGGGCGTCGCCAGGCTCTCCCCTTCCAGCGGGAACCAGGCCCCGTCCCTTCCCGCCAGGACGTGGAAGTCCTGCGCGGGGGTGAAGCCCTGGCCCACGAGCGCCATCCGTTCACCCTTCGCGTTGGTGGCTACGTCCAGCACGAGCACCGTGTGGCCGGGGCTGCCGCCCAGGACGAAGAAGTCCCCGGGGCGCAGCTGCTCCCGCGTGGGACGGGAGCCTTCCGCTTGGATCGACAGGGTGCCTGCGTAGGTGAAGAGCAGGTTCAGGTAGTTCCGGAAGGCCGCCCGCGAGCTGTCCGCCGCCGCGCTCCCCGGCACCCACGTCACCTTCGAGCCGGAGACGCGCGCCCGCTCCCCGGCCGCGTACTTGGGCCAGGACGCCAGGTGGCCGCTGGTGAAGCGGTAGGCGATGCGCTCCGACTGGCCGGACGCCCAGCGCCACTCCGCGTGAAGGCGCAGGATGGAGTCCGCGCACTGCTGGAGGTTCGCGGTGCCCACGTCCAGCTCCCCCACCGCCGCCAGCCGGGAGTCGGAGGCCGCCAGCACGGTATTGCCCTGGAAGTCGCGCACGGGAGAGCCATCGGAGCGCAGGGGCAGGCCGCGCAACCAGGCGCCAAAGGAGCCCGCCTCCAGGGGCATGCGCGCGTAGCCCTCCGGAGGCGCGAAGGTCTCCTCCAGCGAGCGCACCTGGGCGGAGGCCGGCAGCCACGGGTAGCGCGTCCGCTCCTCCGCCGTGGGAGCACGGGTCGCGACCTTCGCCCGTCCGGCCGCTTCACAGCTCGCCAGCGGCAGCGCGACGGTGAGCAGGGTGGCCAGTGCCAGCAGGGGGCGGAAGGTTCCCATCGCGTTCAAGAGGCGGACTCCAGGAGGACGGAGGCCGGGGAAAATCCCGGGCCATGCCCTGGGACACCGTACGCGGGCCGCGGGGTCCTTTCGTTGAACGTGGATCCACGAGGGCACCGGAGGAGTTCTTCGCTGGACGCTCGCCATGCCGGGCAGGTGCGCCCCGAGGGCCGAGCACTACCTTTTGAAAGCCATGCACCGTCGGGCAAGCCTCGTGCTGCTCAATACGCTGTCCCTGTCGCGACTGCCGCTCGCCGCGGTGTTCATCGCGGTGTCGGACCTGCGCATGAGGGCCTTCCTGGTGGTGCTGGCGGCGGCGACGGACTTCCTGGACGGCTGGATTGCCCGGAACCGGGGACTGGCCACGCGCATGGGAGCGCTCATCGACCCGGTGGCGGACCGCGCCTTCATGGTGACGGCCTTCATCGTGTGTCTGCTGGACGGGCTCATCGACCCCGTGGAGCTGACGCTGCTGCTCCTGCGGGACATCGGCACGGCCATCGGCTTCATCGTCGCCAGGGTGCGGCCGGACATGCGGGCCGTCGAGCTCAAGGCGCGGATGCTGGGCAAGGTCGTCACGACGTTGCAGCTCGCGGTGTTGCTGTGCGTCCTGCTCTACCCGCCGCTGGTGCGGCCGCTCGTGGCGCTCGTCGCGCTGCTGTCGCTGGCGTCGGTGGTGGACTACACGCGGGCGGTGTGGCGTCAGCGTCAGCGCCGGGAACTGCCGCCGTCACGGCCGTCCTCGCACCTTCCCCATGGGCCCACGGGTGCGCCCATGGGGTCCGTGCGGGAGTGACGCGAACGCCTCACGCGGGCACGGCGCGCATGTCCACGGACAAGGCCAACCGGGCGCGTTCGCGCTCCATGGCGGCGCGCTCGCCGTCGGACAGGGCGGCCCAGACCTCGTCCATCGTGTCGAGCAGCGCATCCGCTTCGGGTGAATCCCCGCCGGGCGCGCAGGCGCGGACGAGGGCCAACTTGTGCAACAGGGTTCGGTATCGGTTGTAGACCGTCATCGTCCGGGAGACGCGGACGGGGCCATGCGGCTGACGGAGGGGCCGCGGGCTACCGGCGGCGTTGAGTCTCGGCGTCGCGTCGGGCCTCGGCGCCGGTCAGCACGGCGATCTCCCGCGTGTGGCTCCGGCCCACCAGGTTCACGGTGGCGCGCACACGCTCGCCCTCCTTGAGCTCCGTCACACCGATGTCCTCACCGTCGCGGACGACGCGCGTCTGGGTGCTGATCTCCAGCGGCAGGCGTGAGCCATCGTTGTCGATGACGACCACCGTATCGGACACCGAGCGCACCTTCCCCCGGTAGATGGCGTCCACCACCGCGACGCCCTGCGAGGCGCCAGGAGCGGAGGGCTTCGCCGTGGAGGGAGCCCCCGTCCCCGTGTTGCCCGTCCCCCCCGTGCCCGAGTTCGTCTCCGGGCCCGGGTTGGGCGGAGTCGTCTGTCCCTCCGGGTTTGGCTCCGCGCTGGGGCTGTTCGGATCCGACCCAGCCTCGGTGCCCTGCGCGGGCGTGGTGCCAGGAGCCGTCCCAGCGGGAGCCTGCGTGTTCGTCCCGGAGCCGCCCGTCCCCGGCTGCTGCTGCGGCACGGGCGCCGGAGCTTGCGGCGTGGCCGCGGGAGTCCGCGGCGTGATGACTCGCGCACCCGCGGGAGCAGGAGTCTCCTCGGACGCCGCGTCATCCTCCATGCCGCCGGATGGAGTCCCGGCGCACATCAGCAGGCAGGCCAGCCCCGCGATCCCCAATCCCAGCCAGGTGTCTCGCTTCATGCGCCGCGTGCCTCCCTTCGTGGGAAGGTGCACGCGCACGCGGCGCGAACCACCCGCTCGGAGGACTTGCGGTCGCCTGCCCGCCCGGGCTGCCAACCCACGACCCGGCGCCTGCTCGGGAAAGGGAAACGCCCCCGGTCCCACGAAGGGACGCGGGGGCGTCAGGCCCACGGGCGCGAAGGCGCGCGGTTACGGCAGCGGGAGCGGACCGCCGCCCTGGGGCAGCGTGCGCGCCAGCTCCACGGCCTTGGCCGCCTGCACCAGGCCATAACCGTACTTCTCGTCCTTGCCCGGCGTCGTCTTGTCGTCCTTCGCCGTCTTCTCCAGCACCGCGCGCACGTGCGCGGCGCTCAGGTCCGGCCGGGCGCTGAACACCAGCGCGGCGACGCCCGACACGTGCGGGGTGGCCATGGAGGTGCCCGACTCGCGCTGGTAGTCCAGGCCGGTGATGGACACCGTCACATCCTGGCCCAGCAGCTTCTTGAGGGACGCGCCGGCCGCCATGGACACCGACACCGTGGGCACCCAGTGCGAGTTCGAGGAGCCCAGCGTGAAGGTGCCCTCCGCGTCGTCCGCCACGTTGTTGCCGATGATGACCGCGCGGGCGCCGGCCTGGATGACGTTGCGCGCCTTCTCCTCGAAGAACAGGTCGCCGCGGTCCACGTACGCGACGAAGCCGTCGCAGGTGGCGGTCTCACCGCACGCCGCGCGGTCCGCGCCCAGGCCGCAGTTGACCAGCCGGCCCGTGTACGTGCCCTGCGCGGTGTACGTGAGCGGCGACGAGGTGACGGGCGCCGACGCCGCGGTCACCGAGGACAGCGACGCCGCCCCCAGCACCGTGGCGCTCAGCACGTTCACGCCGGGCCCCACCACGGACAGCTCCTGGCCGAACTGCGAGAAGGGCGCGTACTCGCCCTGCAGGTCCACCGCGCCCACCGCCATCACCGACGGCAGGTACGCGGCCGGATACGCGATGCCGCGCTTGCCGTCGTTGCCGCTGGCCGCGACGGACAGCATGCCGTTGCCGTTCTCCCAGACCTTCTCGAACATGAGCTGCTCGGTCTCGGACGGATCCGGCGCGCCCAGCGACAGCGAGGCAATCCGCGCCCCTTGCGAATGGCACCAGTCCACCGCCGCGATGACGTCATCCGTGCGGCCGCCGCCGTCCGTGTCCAGCACGCGCGCGACGAGCAGCGACGCGCCCGGCGCCACGCCCACCACGCCGTTCGGCTCCTCCCCGGGCGCCACGCGAGCGCCGGAGCCCGCGCCGAACTGCGCCAGGATGGTCGCGGACACGTGCGTGCCGTGGCCGCCGCCCACCTTCAGCACGCCCTGGGACACGCTCTGGTCGGACGGGTCGTCATCGTCGTCGACGAAGTCCTTGCCCATGACGAACGCCGCCTTCAGCTCCGGGTGCTTGCTGTCCCAGCCGCTGTCGATGACGCACACCTTCACGCCCTCGCCCGTGGGCGCGCCGGGGTCGATGACGCCGTCGTTGTTCGCGTCCCACAGCTGAGGGACCTGGATCAGCTTCAGTCCCTCCGTGTACTCGCCCACCGACCCCTGCGTGCTGTACGCGCCCTGCCACGACGCCAGCGGCGGGGGCGTGGGCAGCCCCAGCGCGCGCACGCGGCGGTTGGGCGTCACGGAGAGCACGTCCGGGTGGAGCTTCAGCGCGGAGATGGCCTCCGGCGACAGCCGGGCGGACACCACGTTCATGTTCGGGATGCGGCGCTTCACCGTGCCGCCCTCGCGCTCCACGGCCGCCGCGATGTCCGCCGAAGCCGCCAGCGCGCTCGCGGACACCTTCGACTTGTAGGTGATGATGACGCCGTCCGGCGCCGTGTCCGTGCTCAGCGGGGAGACGCCCGGCTTCGGCAGCGACACCTCCGCGGTGCCAGGACACGCCTGGGGCAGGACATCGATGGGTTCGGGGTCGCTGCCACAGCCGCTCGCCACCAGTCCGGACAACCCGAGCCCAAGCCAAAGCCAACGCTTCATGGGGTGTATCTCCTTCGCCCGGCCAACGTGGATTACCGCGCCGTGACCTGCCGCCCCCGAAAAGGGGGCCGGGAAGAACGGGCCGACCCTGCTTCCCGTTCCCCAGACGATTTAAGCATGGACGCAGCACGACTGCTCGGGCGGCTGTCGTGCGCCCGACGGCCATCCGGTGCCGGTCCATCGTGAGGCGCTCAACGCTCGTGGGGAGCGCCTCGTTCGCGGCAGGACCTCCGGCCCGGCATGACGCACCGTGCCCGGCCACCTGGCAGGACGTCAGGCGTCGGAAGGATCCACGCCGAAGATGCGCTGGGCATCCACGGCATAGGCCGCCAGCTGACGCTCGGTCTCCGCGGCGTCCCACCCCAGGAGAGGCGCCATCACCTCCGCGGCGCGGACGGCGGCGGCGCGGCCCTGGTCGCGCGTCTCGAACGCGACCTTGAGGCGGCGGATGAGCAGGTCCGCCAGCGTCTGGACCATCTCGTGGGACACGCCCCAGGCGGCCTCGGCGCGGCGGTAGGGCAGGCCCTCCACCAGCGGCTCGGCCAGCGCGGGCGACTCGCGAGTGAGCGCCCACACCGCGTGCCAGCGGCTGCCGTATGCGCGAACCAGGTGTTCGCCCGTGGCGGCATCCCCCACCTCCTGCTTCGCCGCCGCGAGCTCCGCGTCCAGCTTGAGGATGTCGCCGCCCGGCAGGGGCTGCTCGTGGGTGACGGGCTTCTTGTGCGGTCGGGACAGGTGGCGCTCCACGGCGTTGACCACGTCGCGGGCCATGACCCGGAAGGTGGTGAGCTTGCCGCCGCTGATGGCCAGCACGCCGGACGGGCTCACGTCGATGGAGTGCTCGCGGCTCGCGCTGCCCGCGTCGCTGTTGCCGTGGTAGCCGCTCGCCGCGAGCGGGCGGATGCCGGCCCAGGCGCTGACCATGTCCTCGCGGGTGAGGTTCGCCTCGGGGAAGAAGGCGTTGGCGGAGGAGAGCAGGTAGGCCACGTCCGCCTCGCTCGCGCGCACCTCGGCCGGGTGGGCGCGGGTGGCGGTCTCCGTCGTGCCGATGAGGGTGAACGCATCCGCGGGCAGGATGAACATCACGCGGCCATCCACGGGAGACAGGAGCGTGAGCGCATCCCCGATGTTCAGCCGCGAGCGGGGCACCGCGATGTGCACGCCCTTGCTGCCGCGCACCGCGGGCCCCGTGCGCTCCTGCTGCGACGAATCCAGCCGGCGGATCTCATCGCTCCAGGGCCCGGTCGCGTTGACGACGGCGCGAGCGTGCACGGTGTGCTCCAGGCCGGTGAGGTGATCCACCACCACCGCGCCCTTCACCTTGCCGTCCTCCAGCACCAGCCGCTTCACGGAGGCGTGGTTGAGCACCACCGCGCCGGCCTCGCTCGCGCCCAACGCGTTGGCCAGCGTGAGGCGAGCATCGTCGGTGGCCGCGTCGTAGTAGCGGGCGCCGCCCTTGAGCCCCTCGGAGCGGATGCCGGGCTCGGCCTCCACCAACTGCTTGAGCGACAGGCGCTGATACGCCTTCACGTTCCGGAACAGGGACAGGGCGTCGTACAGCATCAGGCCCGCGTTGAGCTTCCAGCGCGGCACGCGAGCCCCTTCGTAGACGGGCCAGATGAAGGCCAGCGGGCGCACCAGGTGAGGCGCCAGGTGGAGCAGGCGGCGCCGCTCGATGCTCGACTCGAAGACGAGCCCCAGGTGGCCATGCTCCAGGTAGCGCAGGCCACCGTGGATGAGGCGCGACGAGCGGCTGGACGTCCCGCTGGCGAAGTCCTCGCGCTCCACCAGGGCCACCTTCAGGCCCCGCAGCGCCGCGTCCCGAGCAGCACCCGCCCCCGTCACCCCGCCGCCAATGACGAGCAGGTCGAACGACTCACTCCCCAGCGCACGCAGACGGTCGGCGCGCGAGGGCGGGGCGGGAACCTCGGTAGAGGCAGGCAGGGAACGAAGAACGGCGGATTCGGAACGCACGTGACGAGTCTATGACGGGAAGTCTGTGGCCGCAGCGGATTCCGATGCAATGCGTCAAGCGGTCCACGGGGTCATGGGACTGGGCGGCAAGGAACTGTCTGGCAGCGGGCGGCGGAGGCCGCCTTGCGTGTCGTGGGGAGGACGGATAGGCAGGCAGCCGCCTCACCTCCCCCGTCCTGGACGCTCCGCCGCCGTACCCCGAACCGCCGTGTGGGATACCCGAGACCGACGAGACCTGGCGTTCCTGGGACTGTGGGTCCTGGTGTACGGGCTCGCGGTGGCGCCGGTGCTGCACGCGGTGGTGGGACACGGCGGAGGCCTGGGGCGCCACGAACACGGCGTCAGCACCCACGTCCACCGAACCCAGGCCGCATGTGACGCGACCCGGGCCGCGTGTCCGACGGAGTCCGAACAGGGCACGCCGGAAGGAGCGAAGCAGGGCCACGGCCACCAGCACCTGACGGGCTCGGTGGAGCACCTGCTGGCGGTGGCGGCGAGCTGGACGGTGTTCGTGCCGCCGAAGTTGCGCTGGGTGTCCTGGCGCGTGGAGCCGGAGCGAAGCCCGGAGTGGTCACCGGGTCAGCGGTTGCGGTCCGCGGCGATGCCGCAGGGCCCCTAGCCCCCGTCGGACTTCCGGAAGGATGACTCGCGAGCATGCGGACCGTCTGGCCCAGGCCAGACACGGGCCTGCGTGAGCGTGTGTCCTCGAGCCCCGTCTGTCTTTCAACCCGCACGCTCCGGAACGCGTCCCGACGCGAGCCGGGGACGTGCCGTCGTCTCCTCGTGTCGTCCCCACCGTGACCATGTTGCTCATCGCGTTCGCCACGCTCTCGACGAGTCTTCCCTCGGCCATGCCCGCCGCACAGGAAGAGCCGCGCCAGGAAGTCACCGGTCACGTGGAGACAGAAGCCACGCCGGAACATCAGCAACCCGAGACACAACAGCTCACGGAGGCCACCGGGAAGCAGCGGTCCACGGTGGTGCGAGGCACACGTCCGGCCCAGAGCGCCGCCGAGGTCACCATCGGCCGGGACATCCTCGACACGGCACCGCGAATGAACGCGACGGACGTGCTCCGCGTGGTCCCGGGCCTCGTGGCCTCGCAACACAGCGGCGAGGGCAAGGCACAGCAGCTCTTCCTCCGAGGCTTCGACGCGCTCCACGGCCAGGACGTGGAGCTGAACGTCGGAGGCCTGCCGGTGAACGAGGTGAGCCACATCCACGCGCTCGGCTACGCGGACACCAACTTCATCATCCCGGAGCTCGTCCAATCGCTGGAGGTGACGGAGGGCTCCTACCGCGCGTTCCAGGGTGACTTCGCGGTGGCGGGAACGGTGCGCATGGACCTGGGCGCCCGCGAGAAGGGGGTGGAGTTCGCCGGCACGCTGGGCCAGTTCAACATGCGCCGGCTCGTCGTGACGGTGCGCCCGGGCGAAGACCCCGGAACCTTCGCGGCGGCGGAAATCGGAGAGAGCGACGGCTTCGGCCCCCAGCGAGGCTACGGCCGGGCCACCCTGCTCGCCCAGGCGAACCTGGACCTGGGCCACGGCCTGAGCGCGCGAATCCTGGGAGGAAGCTACGTCACGCGCTTCGACTCCCCCGGAGTGGTGCGCGAGGACGACCTCGAAGCCGGGCGCCGCACCTTCTACTCCGGCTCCTTCGACCGCCAGGGAGGCACGGTCTCCAGGCACCAGCTGCTCATGGGCGTGGACCTCCCGCGCGAGGGCACCGCGCGCACGCGCCTGGAGGCCTTCGGAATCCTCTCGGACCTGCGCCTGCGCAACAACTTCACGGGCTACCGGGTGGACGACCGGGGCGACGGCCTGGAGCAGACCCACGACGGCTCCACCCTGGGCCTGCGAGCCGAGCACCGCCGCCAGGTCACGCTCTTCGACCGCCCCGTAGCGTTGGAGCTGGGCCTGGGAGGAAGGCGCGACGGCATCCACCAGACGCAACGCCGTTACCGCGAGACGGACGGCACCTTCTTCGCGGAAGAAGTGGACGCGAACATCACCCAGACGGACGTCTGGGGTTACGCCGAAGCCAGGCTCCCACTGGGACGCTGGGCCTTCCGGCTGGGAGGCCGCGCTGACGCGCTGGGCGTGGAGGTCTTCGACGCGCTCGCCTTCCGAGACCCGCGCTACTACGACGGACAGGGCTACTCGCGCAGCGCCTTCGGGGTGCACTGGGGCGCGAAGGCCGGCGTCGAATACGCGCTCACGGACACCTGGGCCCTCTTCGCCAGCTACGGAGACGGCTTCCGTTCCCCGCAGGCGCGAAGCCTCGCGGAAGGAGAGCAGGCGCCCTTCGTGAACGTGCACGGCGCGGAGCTGGGCACGAGGAGGGATGGAGAACGTCTGTCCTTCCAGGCGAGCGTCTTCGGCTCGCAGGTAGCGGACGACTTCTTCTTCGACCACACGGTGGGCACCACCGTCTTCACGGAAGAGACGCTGCGCACGGGCATCTCCGCGTCCCTGCAGGCGCGTCCGCTCGAAGGCGTCACGGCCGCGCTGAGCGCCACGGTGGCGAACGCGACGGTGACGAAGACAAACGCGAAGCTCCCCTACTTCGCGCCGCTGGTCGCTCGAGCGGACATCGGCTGGGAGAAGCCGCTGCCCGGCATCGACTCCGTGCTGTCGCTAGGTACGGGCCTCACGCTCATCGGGCCCAGGCCCCTGCCCTACGACGAATACAGCCGCACCGTGTTCCTCGCGGACGTGCAGGCAGCGCTGCGCCGGGGAGCGCTCGCGCTGCGGCTCGACGTGAAGAACCTGCTCAACACGCGCTGGCGCGACGGCGAGTTCGTCTACAGCTCGCGCTTCGACCCCACCACCCAGCCGAGCCTCGTTCCAGCCAGACATTTCACCGCGGGGGCACCACGCGTGGCCTCGCTCAACCTGGAGGTCCACCTGTGATGAACCCGATTGCACTGGCCTTGACCGTGGCCCTGATGAGTCTGGGCTGCGGAGGAAAGACCGAAGCGGAGCGCCGCACCTTCGCCGTGACGATGACGGCGACAGCGCCCACGGCCCCCAACGAGTACGGCTGGACGGTGACGCCCGAAGCCGCGCAGCTCTCCGTGGGCTCGGTGCGCTTCTTCGAGGGCCGCGTGCTGCTGTCGCAACGCCTGCCCCGCTTCGACTGGTACTCGCTCATCGGGGGCACCGCGCACGCGCACCCCGGCCACTACGTCCCGGGCGACGCGCTGGGCGAGGTGTTGAACACCCGGACCGTGGATCTGCTCGCGGGCGGCAACCTGGGTGACGCCAACGCCGTCACCGGTGCGTACGGCTCACTGGAACTGACGCTCGTGACGCCCACAGCGGCCACGGACGCACAGAACGTCCTCGGAGGCCACCAGGCCCACGTGCGAGGCACCGCGACCCACACGTCCGGAGCCACGGTGCGCTTCGACGCGACGGTGGATCTGCCCAAGGCCATCGAAGGCGTGCGCTTCGAGCGCGACCTCCAGCAAGAGGCCGGCTTCGTGCGCATCGCGGTGGATCTGGGGACTTGGATGGACCGCATCGACTTCGCCACCGCGTCGCTTCCTGACGCGGCTGGCGTTTCCACCTTCCCCGCCAACAGCCAGGCCCAGAACGGCCTGGTGCGCGGCGTGGAAGACACCAGCGCCTACGTCGTGACGTGGGTGGAAGGAGCAGCGGAATGAGGAAGCATTGGCTGATGGGAGTGTCCTGCCTGGCCCTGGTCGCCTGCTCGTCGGGTCAAGGCAACGTGACGTTCACCGCGTACGGGGAGGACTTCATCGAAAAGGAGATCCCCGCCAGCGCCTTCGAGGACGGCTGGACGGTGAAGTACACCAAATTCCTCGTGAAGCTGAGCGAGGTGAAGGTCGCCAACCACGAGGGAGAAACCGCCGCCGAGCAGACGGCCGCGAAGGTCTACGACGTGCACCGTCCGGGCCCCGTGGACGTCGCGAAGTTCAGCGACCTGGCCGCCGAGGAATGGGACGAGGTGAGCTACGCCATCGCCCCCGTCACGAACGCCACCGCCGGTAATGCGGACGCGGAGGACGTGACGCGGATGAACACCGAAGGCTGGTCCGTCTACGTCGAGGGCACGGCCACCAAGGGTGCGGCGACCAAGAGCTTCCACTGGGGCTTCGCGACCAACACCCTCTACGAGCACTGCGAGAACGAGGACATCGGCAACGGCGTCACGGTGCCCAAGGGCAGCACGGAGACGGTGCAGCTCACCATCCACGGCGACCACTTGTTCTTCGACGACCTCCAGTCGCCGGACGCGAAGATGCGCTTCGACGCCATCGCCGCGGCGGACAGCACGGGCGTGGTCGGCCCGGATGGCGAAATCACCCTGGATGAGTTGGGCCTGGTGAACCTGACGACTCTGCCCTCGGACCAGTACGGCACGGGAGGCGCGGGCAGCGTGCGGACGCTGCGCGACTTCGTGACGGCGCTCGTGCGAACCGTGGGCCACTACCGCGGCGAAGGCGAGTGTTCGCCGCGCGTCCGCTAGGACAACGCCCCCGGAGGGGCCGGCCCGAACGCGCGGCCGGCCTCTCCCGTTTCACTCAGCGCTTCGAGGAATCATCCCCGCCCGTCATGCCCCCACCGCCGTGCGACGGCATGTTGGACGGCGGGTTCGGAGGACGGTTCGGGTTCATCTGGTTGGAGCGGTTGTCCTGGGCGGACTTGTGCTCCGGGCGCTCGGGGTTCTTCGTGTTGGAGCGCTGATCATTCGGGTTCGGGGTCTTGTGCTTGCTCATCGTGCGGCGTCCTCCGTGTGTCCGGACATGGGCGCCCGGACGGAAGGCACGGTAGGGAGACGCCTCCAGGAAGCGCAGGGGCCCAGCGGGCGCTGCCTGGTGTCCAGCACCGGTCGCTCGGACTGCCCTCCCCGTCCAGGGATCGCTCGCCGCGGTCTCCTCCGGATGCCAGGGAGGATGCGAATGCCTACTCCTTGACCCCGGGGAGGTGCGGCGCGTGAAGACCGTGACCTACGAGCGCAGTGGCCAGACGAACACCGGGGCGCAGGCGCTGCGAGTGGAAGGCCTCAAGCACCTGCGAGTCCTGGAGCAGGGCGAACCGGTGGTGGAGCGGGACCTGACGCCAGAGGAGATCCGCCGCCTGGCCCCGTTGCTGGAACCCCTGCAGCAGGAGCCCGAACCCGCCGCCCTCGCGCCCCAAGCAGGAAGCCCGGACATCCTGGCGGTGACCCTGGCCTTCGAGGACGAGGAGACGCCCCGGTTGAGGCTCGCCACCGAGCGGCTGCCCGCGAAGGGAGGCGGGTATGATCGCCTGCTCGCGGAGCTGGACGCCCTGCTGTCGGCGGAGCTCCACGCGCGTGCCCCGCGCCACGCCCACGCCGTCCTCCCCCACCAGCTCCGTCACGATGAATGACGGAGGCCATACGGTCCGTGAGGGCCGCGTCGCCCGGGGCACAGCAGGGGAGCAGCCGGGGCCGGTTGCCCTGGAGGCCCGGTTCTGACAGACAAGAAGCATGAAGCGCGTGCAGTTCTCCGTGCACCGCACGGTTGGAGAGGCACGGATGCTGGCGGGGGCCCTGGAATTGGCCGGGCTCTCGGTCGACATCCGGGGCGAGTCCCTGGTCCCACTGAGCGGAGAGATTCCCAGCACCGAGGCCTGGGTGGAACTGTGGCTGTGGCCGCAGGAACTGGAAGCCGGGCGCCAGGTCCTCGCGGAGCTCCAGGCCAACCAGGAAGCCGCCAGCCGTTCTGTGACGTGTCCACGCTGTGGCGAGGAGAACCCCGCCAACTTCGAACTCTGCTGGAGCTGCGAGCTGGAACTGCCGTCGGGGCTGCGCCCACACCTCCGGGCCGTCTAGAAACGCCCCATGAGCGACCCAGCGAACGAACCGGAGGAGCGAAGCGGCCGACGCCGGAACCAGGGTCTCCGGGGCGTCATCTGGGTCTGCGGGGCGGCGCTCGCCATCCACGTCATTCCCCTGTTCCTGCCCCGCGACATGCCCGAGCAGGAACTGGCCATCGCGAGGGCCACGGAGAACGTGGAGGGCCGCCTGCGGTTCCTGGTGCCCCTGAAGCACAACGACAAGGCAACGGCGGCGGACCTGCGCGAGGCGGCCGAGCTCCTGCGAGAAGGAGCCCCCGCGGAAGCGCACGACCTGGCCCTGGAAGCCGAGCGGAGGGACCCGAACGCCCTGGAGACCCAACTCCTGCTCGCGCGCATCTGCGACCGGGAGCGGATGTCGCGCTGCGTGGACCAGTCGCTCGAAAAGGCGCGGAAGCTCGCGCCGGCGGACCCACGGCCGGAGCTGCTCCGGGCGGACCTGAGCGAGGCGAAGGGCGACGTCGGGGGAGCCACGGAGGCCCTGTCCCGCGCGTACAGCCACACTCCAGGCGATCCCCTCATCGGCATGCGCTACGGCCGGCTGCTCAGCCGGATGGGCAAGCCCGAGGACGCCCTGAAGGTCTTCACCTCCCTGGAGGGCAAGGTCCCCACGGCCCGGCTCCTGGTGGAACAGGGGCTGGTGCTGACCAAGAATGGCCGGAGCCGCGAAGCCGTGGGGCTGTTGCAGCAGGCAGTGCAGAAGGACCCGAAGCTCACGGAAGGCCACTTCCAGTTGGGCATCGCCTGGTTCGAGCTGGGGAACGAGACCGCCGCCGAGGAGGCCCTTCGTCAGGCGGACCGCCTGGACGTGTCCGACACGCGGGCGCTGGGCACCCTCTGCACCCTCCAGGTGAAGGCGGGGAAGCTCGAGGGAGCACGCCAGACGCGCACGGACCTGGAGCGGCGCTTCCCACAGCGGATGGACGCCATCCGGGAGCAGTGCCGGCTGCCGTGAAGTTCAGCGCGGCTCCTGCCCCCGAATCTGGCGCAGCATCCGCGCCGCGGCGATGACCGGCGAGTCCACGGCCCCGTCGGCCCGTTCGGTGCGCACCACCGCCTGGAGGAAGGGGATTGCCTCTTCATCCCGACCCTGCTGGAAGAGCAACTCCCCCAGCGCGAACCGTGCCTGGGTGAGGAGGACCAGGTCCTCCGCCGCCACGGCCGCATCGATGGCATCACTCAGCGCGGACTCCGCCAGCTCGGGCTGTCCGCGTCCAAGCAGCTCGCGGGCGCGCTGCAGGTGTTCAAGGGTATTCATGGGGCACGGTCCCCGAGCGGAGAAGACGGCAATGGAAGACAAGCGCCTGGTCGAGCTGGAAATCCGCTACACGCAGCAGCAGGAGCTGCTGCAGGAGCTGAGCGACGTGCTCTACCAGCAAGGGCGCGTCATCGACGCGCTCCGGGGGGAGCTGGACCAGCTCAAGCGCAAGCTGGACGCCGAGCCGGGCCTGGTGGACGCCCGCCAACAGGAGCGGCCACCGCACTACTGAGCCAGGACCTCAGAACTTGTAGCCCAGCCGCAGGCCGATGATGGGATTCGGATCGAGGTAGCCCACCTCGATGCCGATGCTCGCGGCCTTGCCCTGGAGGCCAAAACCAAACGCCGCATGGGCCTTGAAGGTGTCCCCCTTGAAGAAGATCCACGGGCCCGCGAGACCCTCGATGTAGACGTTCCGGCCCACCGTCGCGCGAAGCGAGATGTCCAACGGAACGCCAATGATGTTGCCGTCCGTGACGAGCACCGCGCCGAACCGGGCACCCACGAAGAGTGGACCCGCGACATGCCCTTCAACGCCCAGCGTGAAGTTGAACGCGGCGCTGGTGTCGACCCAGTAGTCCGCCCCCACGCCCAGGCGGACGCCGGACTGCTGCGCCTTGGATTCCGCGGGCGCCAGCAGGAGCCCCAGTGCGAACAGACCAGCGGCGTAGATTCGAAGCAGATGCATGCGAGAGGCTCCTGTCCAGAGAGGGGGGAAGGAGCGCCACTCAAGCAAAGCAGCCAGGGTCAGGCCAGCCTCAAAGCCAGGCGGCTGTACGTTCGCATCCCGTCGGATCAATCCACGAAGAAGCGTGCGCCCGAGCTTCGTGACACAAGCCCGCAAAGACAAAGCCCCTGGCGCCTTGCGGCACCAGGGGCTTTCAAAAAGAATCCGGCAGCGACCTACTCTCCCACGCGGTTTCCCGCGGAGTACCATCGGCTCTGGAGGGCTTAACTTC
>NZ_RAWF01000176.1:0-20776 GCF_003612075.1 Corallococcus sp. CA041A | reverse complement strand
GTGCGGGGTGGGATGGGCAGGTCCCTCGGATTGCCCGCACCGGTGAGGTTGCTGCCCACTACGAAAAGCTGGAGCCCGCCCGCTGGCATCAGCCAGGCGACTCGGGCATCCAGGGAGACGGTGGGGCTGGCACGGTAGGAATCCGCCACACCGTCTCCGTTGGTATCGGGATAGAAAGGACGCTCGCCCGTGAGCGCGCCGCGCAGGTTGGCCTCCAGGCCCCACTCTCGGTGGCGCCACGTGGCCTGCGCGGTGAGCCGGTGCCGCGACTGGCCCTCCAGCGCGCGGTCCAGTTCCTGGTCGGTGCCGTCGGTGAGCGTGTAGCCCAGCTCCACCTGGATGCGGCCGGGCAGCGTCTGGCGAAGGCCCAGCTCGCCGCCGCGCACGCGCGCCCGGGCGATGTTGATGTACGAGTAGCGCAGGAAGTCGCCCTCGGACTGCAGCGACGCGGAAATCATGTCGCGCAGCGAGTGCTGGAACACGCCCACCCACACCACGGAGTCGCGCGTGGGGCGCGTCTCCACGTTGAAGCTGAAGCTGCGCGAGCGCTCCGGCTTCAGGTCCGGGTTGCCGCGCACGGTGTAACCCACGAAGGGGTTCTCGAAGTCGATGAGCAGGTCCTGGAAGCTGGGCGCGCGGTAGCCCCAGCCGTAGCTGCCGCGCACGGTGAGCCACGACAGGGGGTCCACCTTCAGCGCGAAGCGGGGCGTGAGCGCGAGCCCGAACTGCGAATCCACATCCACCCGTCCGCCGCGCATCGCCACCAGCCCCTTGCGCTCCCACAGCGTCCAGCTGTCCTGCGCGTATAGGGAGCCACGGCCGCGCCGGCCGCGTCCGCCGTCCAGCCGGTCCGACTGCAGCCATTCGCCCAGGTACTCGGTGCCCACCACCAGCGCGTGGCCGCCGCCGGGACGCGCGTCCATCTGCGCACCCACGCGGGCCTGCTGGTCGCGCGTGTCCTCCACGGTGTCCAGCGCGGAGGCGTTGCGCTGGTCGCGCAGGTAGCGCCGCTCGTAGTGACCGTAGGACACGTCCGCACGCAGGTTCACCTTCTCCCCCAGCCGCCAGGACGGAGACAGGCGCGAGGCGAAGGTGTTGTCGCGGGTGGCCCGGTCGAACACCGCGCCCGCGGCGCCCAGGTCCACGCCACGCTGGATGCGGTGCGAATAGGAAGCGGTGCCCTCCAGCGACATCGTCTCCGAGCCGCGCCAGTCACCGCGCGCGGACAGGTCGTAGCCACTCAGCGTACTGCCCGTGGTGCCGATGTCCGTGGTGTCCAGGTCGTAGGCGTCGCGCCGCTGGAGTCCGGCGCTCATGCGCAGGCCCCACGCGTCGCCGCGCGTCTCACCGGTGGCGTCCAGGTCCAGGCGCCCGAGCGTGCCGTACGCGGCGCGCAGGTCCGCGCCCAGGGTGCGCTGCGCGCGGCGGGTGATGAAGTTCACCACGCCCGCCACCGCGTCGCTGCCGTAGAGCACGGACCCGGGGCCCTTCACGATTTCGACCTGCTCGATGTCCTCCAGCGACAGGCGCGACAGGTCGATGTTGCCGTCCACCTTGCCGGTGACGCGCTCGCCGTCCACCAGCACCAGCACGTACTCCGGGGCCAGGCCCTGCATGGACAGCCCGGAGCCCGAGAAGCCCTGCTGCACCACGAAGCCCGGGCGCGCGTTCAACAACTCCGACGCGTCTCGCGCGCCGCTGGCGACAATCTCCGAACGGGTGATGACCTCGGTGGCCACCGGCGTCTCGCGCAGACGCTCCTGCGTGCGGGAGCTCGTCACCACCGTCTGGAGCGCGGGAGGCTCCTCCACCGGAGGCGTGGCCTCCACCGCTTGAACGGGCTTCGCGGGCACGGCCTCCGCGGACACGGAGGCGGCATCCGGCTCCGACGGCGACGCGGGTACGGCCTCCGCGGACACGGAGGCGGCATCCGGCTCCGACGGCGACGGCGACGGCGACGGCGACGCGGCCACGGGCTCCGCTGACGTGGCGGCCTCCGCGGCGGGCGCGGACTCCTGCCCCGGCGTTTCCGGCCCGGGCTCCGCGTCAGACGGAGACGCGGCCTGCGCCACGCCTCCGTTCGCGGACGGCACGTCCTCCGCCCGGGCCAGGCCGGACACGGCACTCCACAGCAGCGCGCACAGCCACCAACGCCCGGACATCCCACGTCCTCCCGGCACGAAAGCCGGGGGGCCTCCGCTCACGGGAAGCCTGTCGGGCGCTGGGCTCAAGGGCCTCGGGCCGCAGGAAACACACTGCCGCGAGCCCCTCACCGAAAGGCCCGGTCCTTCAAAGCGTCTCAGCCGCCATTGCCCCGGGGAGCACCGCCGCCCCGTGGCTCCGCCGACGAACCCGGCTCCAGCGGAACCACCTGCGTCCGGTGACACCGGCGGCACTTCAGCTCCACGCCGCCCGGCACCAGTCGCGCCAGCAGGCTGCCGCACATGCAGCGCAGCTCTCCGGCACTTCCCTGTGGCCCGCATCCCTCGTGCATCGCGGCTCCCTGCGTTTGATGGGGTCGGACGATATTGATACTGACTATCAAAGTCAAAAGACTTCCAGTGAACGCTCCAGGTAGGCGTCTGGAGGAGGACCGTCTACTTCGTCCCCGTCTTTGCCTCAGGGCGCGGAGCGGGCGCGGCGGCCTTCGGTGTGGCGAGCAGGGGCACCCGGCCTTCCGGGTAGAGCGCGGTGAGGCGGTCGCCGCGAAGCTCCAGCGCGGCCAGGTGGCGGCCGTAGTGGGTGCTGAGGCCGGTGTCGATGACGATGACGCGGCCGCCGAAGCGGACGGAGAGCCGGCCATCCTTGGACGGCGTGTGGCCCATCACCATGCGGCGTGCGCCGAAGCGCTCCAGCACCTGGGTGAGGCCCGCGTCCCACTTCGCCTCGTCGTCGATGGCGTAGCCGCGAAACCACACCGGGCCCTGCGGATCCACGCCGCCGCCCGGTGCCTGCCCCGGCGTCAGGTCCTGCCACACCCAGCGGTTCACCTCCTCCAACGTGGTCCCGGGAACGGTGGGCGCCAGGCCGCCGTGGAGGAAGAGCGTGTCGTTGACGCGGATGACGGCGGGGTGCGAGCGCAGCCACTTCCCGTAGCGCCCGTCCGCGGCGTAGGCGGCGGCGTGGCCGCGGAGCCCCTTGGGTTCCCCCGGGCCGTCAGCGACGGAGGACTGGTCCGCGAAGGAGGCGAACTCGCCGGGCGTGACGTAGCGCAGGTCTCCGCGCATGTTCATCAGCTCGTGGTTGCCCAGCAACGGGTGCACGCGGCCGCCGGCCTTGCGCGCCTCGGTCTCCAGGCGCATCAGCAGCTCGAAGGCGTCGCGGGTGTGGTCGCCCCGGTCCGGCAGGTCCCCGGTCTGCACCAGGTGCGCCTTGCCGCCAATCCAGCGGTCCTTCGCGTCGATGAGGCCCGCGAGCCGCAAGACTTCCTTCAGCGCGTCCACGTCGCCGTGCACGTCCGCCACGGCGACGATGCGCTCCACGCCCGTGAAGACGAAGGGGTCCTGGGCCTTGGGGGCGGCGGCACCCGCGAGCGCGGGCAGGAGCAACAGGGACAGGAGAACGGGACGCACGGGCTTCCTTCCTTTGAAGAGGGAGGAAGCCTAACGCACGTCCCGCCTGGGCCTACGCGTTCGCGGCGGCGTAGATGTCCAGCAACGTGATGCCCGCGACAGCGCCGGTGGCTGCGAGCAGGCGGCCCTTGCGCACGCCGGGCTCGCGCAGGCCCTTGCCCATGGTGGCCAGGTCGAGCGCGTCACCGGCCACTCGCGCCCACAGCCACGGACGCTTGTTCGCGGGGCTCAGCAGGGCCACACCGGCGGCGAGCTCCCGGGCGCCGTAGGCCCGCACCCACTTGTCGCCGCGCGAGATGCCGAAGAACCGGAGCAGGTTCCACGCACCCAACAACTCCGTGACGCCCAGGCCCACGCTGAACCACCCCAGCGCGCGCGGCAGCTTGCTCATCGCCTTCGCCATGTCACCGTCTCCTCGAGCAGAAAGGTCCGGTGGAAAGCTGAGGGTGTCCCCGGCGCACGCCAAGGCCCTTGGCTGTCCGGACGCTGACGCATGCTGGAAGGCAGGCAGGCGACGGAGCCCCTGACCTACGGGGAGTTGCCGCGGAAGCGGGCCGGAATGGCGCGCAGGAGCTGCGGATCCTTCCAGTCCCAGACGCGCCCCGTCGCGAAGTCCACGTCCACCGGCACGGAGTTCCACGCGTGCACGTCGTAGGAGGTGGAGGCACGCCAGTGGAAGACGACGCTGAACGCGGCCGTCGCGGCGAGCATGCCCGCGAGAACGCGATGCTGGCGGGGCGCATCCACCGCGAGCTGCACGGGATACGCGAGGAAGACGACGAGATAGGGCAGCACGTCCGTGAAGAACCGCGGCCCCACGGAGTGCCCCGCCCACCAGATGGGGAACGCGGAGATGGCCACCCAGTGCAGGAGCACGATGACGGCGAAGGCCTTCTCGGAGGGCGTCAACTCCCTGCTCCGCCACCGCTGGACGAACCCCACCCCGGCGAGCACCAGGAACGGCGAATAGAGGAGCAGCCCGCGCGACGGGCTCACCAGGTTCGCGGCCAGCGCCATCACGAAGCGCGACCCCATCACGTCCAGCGGATGCGTGTAGTACGGCGACAGGATCGAGCCGTAGAGGTGGAGGTTGTACCCGCAGAACGGCAGCGCCACGAGCGCCGCGCCCGCGAAGTACGCGGGCAGCAGCCGGCGGAAGCGCAGGACGAAGTACGCGGTGACGACGACCACGGAGATGGAGTGCGTGGGCCGGCACACATACGCGAGCGCCACCGCGAGCCCCGCGAGGAACGCGGTGCGCCGCGTCTGCGCGGGCCTCGCCAGCAGCAGCACGACACAGGCAATGGCGAGCAGCCCGGGGCCGTGCTGCCAGAGGACGCGGCTGGCGGTGGAGTACGCCGTCGTCCCCAGCCCGAAGAGCAGGACGGTGACGAGCGCGGCGCGAGCGGACACGCGCCTTCGCAGCGCGACGAGCAGCACGCCCGCGGCGGCGCACACGTAGAACGAACCGATGAGCTGTTCGGTGCGGTGGAAGGAGCCCAGGTCCACCTTGCCAGTGCTCCGGAACAACTCCAGCCACGCCAGCGCATCCGCGCCGGGAGTCCCCAGGTGCGCGAGCACCGGCCGGCCCAGCGAGAACAGCCCCTCCGCGGCCGCCAGGAACGGGAGCGCGGCGACCATCACCCCGGGCGGATACTCGTAATAGGTGCGGCCGCCGTAGACGCCTCGCGCGTACGCGGTCGCCGGGGTGAACGACGGCGAGTACTCGTCCAGGTCGGCGTTGCCCTCGTGGAGGATGCTGGCCGCGGAGGGGATGGACCACAGCGAGTCCGTCTGCATCTGCACCTGGCTCGCGGTGTAGACCGCGAACAAACCCAGACACAGCAGCCAGGCCGCGAGGGCCGAGGCCGCGAAGTCGCGAGGGGACGGAGAGGACGCCGGAAGCATGACGCCGCTTCTAGCGAATCCCCGCCCGGAGCGCGCGGACTGACGTCACTCAGCCTCACCTTGCAACGGGGAGGGGGCTCAGGGCGGCGACGAAAGGACGGGGGCGCAGGATTGTTGGCGGTTGCGCCAGTACGGCGCTCCGGGCCAGCGGCGCTCCAGGCGGTAGTAGCCCTCGCGGATGCGCAGGTGCTCCTGGAACTCGTGCCGCGTTCGCACCTCGTGGAGGCGCAGCGCGGCGGAGTCACCCCGAAGGTACCGGCTCACCACGTCGGCGGCCTGATTCGCGGTGCGCAGGGCCTGGGACGTGCCCTGCGAGGACAGCGGGTCCAACATGCACGCGGCGTCGCCCACCGCGAGCCAGTCCTCGCCGTGCAGCCGGTCCAGGCAGGCGACGTTCGCGGACACCGCGCGCAGGGGTTCGCCGGTGAAGACACATGCCTCCAGGCGGCGGCGTGTCTCGGGCGCGCGCTCCATCCGCGCACGCCATGCCTCGGAGTCCTCCGGCATCAACCCCTGGAGCGAATCCTTGTCGCCCATCAGCCCGAAGACGACCTGGTCGCCGGGCATCCGCGCGGAGTACCACCAGCCGTCCTCGCACGACTCCACCAGCGTGAGCGCGTCCACGGTGCGGCCGGGCTGGAGCGCGAATGTGCCGCACAGGCCGGAGGTGCGGTCCACCGTGTGACGCCGGGCCCCCTGCGACGTGGCGAAGACGGCGCTCCGGCCCGTGGCGTCCACGACGAAGCGCGCGTCCACGAAGTCGCGGGGCGCATCACCCTCCGTGGGAACGAAGAGGCGGTGGCCGCCGGTCTCCAGGGGCGTCCAGTCCGTCACCGCCGAGCCGATGCGCACGTCGACGCCGAAGCGCATCGCCTCGTCCGCGAGCATCCGGTCGAACCGGGAGCGGTCCAGGTGCCAGCCCGTGCCCCAAGGCGAGCGCAGGTGATCATTGTCGCCCAGCGCGGAGTCTCCCCAGCGCGAGCACGAACCCATGGAGCGCAGGTGGCCCTGGCGCGCGAAGGCCTCCCAGACGCCCAACCGCGCCAGCAACCGCCGGCTGTCCGGAGGCAGTGTCTCGCCCAGGCGGGGCTGCGCGTAGGTGGAGCGCTCGAAGAGGACGACGCGCAGGCCCGAATGCCTGCACAAGGCCAGCGCCAGCGCCGCCCCCGCGGGACCGCCGCCCAACACGGCGACGTCATACCGGATGGTGTCCAAGGCTCAGGCCGTCCCGTCCGCGTGTGCCAGCGGCCGACGCTCGACCTCCAGGAATTGGGGCATGCCCGCCCCACTGCACCCGGCGTACCAGCAAGCGACAGATGACTGCCTGTGGGGTTCGCGAGGCGCGGTGGCCGCTGGACGCGTCAAGGGTTGCGTCCGCGACGTGTCAGCCAGGGGGATGACGCGTCAACGCGCCTGACCCGGGCGGGACAATCAGCGAGGATGGCCCGCATGAAAATCTGGGTCGATGCCGATGCGTGTCCGGGGCCCGTGCGGGACATCCTGCTGCGCGCCGTGCAGCGCGTGAAGGTGCCCATCGTCTTCGTGGCGAACAAGCCGCTGGCGCTGCCGCGGCTGGCGTACGTGTCCACCGTGCAGGTGGGCGCGGGGCTGGACGTGGCGGACCGGCACATCGCCACGTCCGCGGAGGCCGGGGACCTGGCCGTCACGCAGGACATCCCGCTGGCCGCGCTGCTCGTCCCCAAGGGCGTCGTGGTGATGGATCCGCGAGGAGAACTCTTCACGCCGGAGACCATCGACGAGCGGCTGTCGATGCGGAACTTCATGCAGGAGCTGCGCGACAGCGGCGTGAACACGGGCGGCCCCGGGGGTTTCTCACCGCAGGACCGCCAGCAGTTCGCGGCCACGCTGGACCGCGAACTGACCCGGCTGGTGAAGCAGCAGGGCTGAAGGGGACAGAGCCTAGTGGCCGGCGCCGCCGCTGCCCTCCGCGGGAGGCGTGCCGGTGGACGGCGCCACGGGGCTCGTGCCGATGCCTTTGTTGCGGTGCCAGGCCTCCGGGATGATGTCCAACCGCGCGCCGGGGTTCTGCGACGGCACGACTTCCGGGGCCAGGTTGTCCACGCCGCGCATGTCGATGCCGCCTGAGCCACCCGTGCCCACCTCGTTGATGTCCACGCATTTGAAGTCCTCCGGCTTCGAGGACTTCTCGATGCCCGTGCCTCCGGTGGCTTCCGCGTTGGCCTGGGCCTCGGCGCCCGCGGTTCCGTAGAAGTTCAGGTCATGCTCGCGCAGCATCTCCTGCGTGCGAGGCGACTCCTCCGAGTCCCAGGACATCTCGTCGCTGGCGAATGCCTCGGACGGGGACTCCTGTGGAACGGACGCGGTCTGCGTGGCACAGCCGCCCAGCAGGAGCGCGGTCATCGAGGCCATGAGCGGAAGCTTCATCGGGATGTCCTTTAGAAGTGTCGTCCGCCTCTCAAGTTGGAGGCACTCGCGTCGGGGGCAAGCGACGGGGAGCCAGCCGGGCCAGCGACCCCGTTCCAGGCCGGGGCCGCTCTCAGTGGTTCACGGACGCATCGCCCGCGTGCAGGCAGGCCAGCGCCGCCACGGTGAGTGACTCGCAGCCGCCGCGCAGCGAGCCCTCGCGGTCCGGGGCATAACCGCTGGAGTGCGGCCCTGGCACGTGCGCCATCTTCTCCTGCGGCGTCGCGCCCGGTGCCTCCTCCCAGGCCTTTCGCGGCGTGATGCCCATGAACCAGTACGCGGTGGGCACGGGATGTTCCGGCCCCTGGGCGAAGAAGGGGAAGTCCTCGCTCGCGGTGGCGAGCACCCCCGGAACCAGTGCGTCGCGCCCGAACCATTCCGCGTGCGCGTCCCGGACTCGGCGCATGAGCTCCGGGTCGTTGCGGTTCACCGGCCCGCGGTTCAGGACCTCCACCTGGGGAGCCCTCGGCGCGCCCGACGCCGCGGCCTCGCCCTTCGCGATGCGCTCGATGGCCGCGAGAACCCGCTCCTGCACCGCGGCATCCTCCGTGCGCACTGTCAGCTCCAGCAGGGCTTCGTCCGGAATCACGTTGGCGCGAGTCCCCGCATGGAAGGCCCCTACCGTCACCACCGCGGCTTCCAGCGGCGACAGCGCGCGCGACACGATGGTCTGCAGGCGCATCACCACGCTGGCCCCCAGCACCACGGGGTCCACGGACAGCTCCGGCAGCGCGCCATGCGCTCCCCGGCCGAAGAGGCGCAGGCGCACGTGCGCGGAGCCCATCATCGTCACGCCCTCGCGGTGCATGAAGGTGCCCACCGGCAGCGGCGCCGTGTGCTGGCCCAACACCGCGTCCGGCGTGCCGAAGCGCGAGTAGAGCCCGTCATCCAGCATCGCCTTCGCGCCCTGGAAGGTCTCCTCCGCCGGCTGCCCCACCACCATCACCGTGCCGCGCCACGCATCGCGCGAGCGCGCCAGCACCGCCGCCGTGCCCACCAGGCACGCGGTGTGGACGTCATGGCCGCACGCGTGCATCACCGGCTCGCCGTCCTCCGTCCGCACGCGGCTCGCGTAGGGCAGCCCCGTCTTCTCCTCCACGGGCAGCGCATCCATGTCCCCGCGCAGGAGCACCGTGGGCCCGTCGCCGTTGCGCAGCAGGCCCACCACGCCGTGGCCGCCCACGTCCCTGCTCACCGCGTAGCCCTCCGCCTCCAACCGGCGCGCCACCTGGGCGGCCGTGCGCGCTTCCTGGCCGGACAGCTCCGGGTGTTCGTGCAGGTCTCGATAGAGCGCGTCCACGTCCGGCAGCACTTCGTCCCAATGCGCGAGGACGCGCCGGGCGCGGGCCCGGAGGACAGAAGGGGTGGACCCCACGACGGACTGGGGGTGGGCGGCGTCATTCATGGCGGTGTGCTCCCGTCCCGGACGCGAGGAGGAGGTACCGAGGGCATCCGGGTACGGCTCAAGGTGGAAGCCGCTCGCGGGGAATCACAGAGGATGGGCGGGGAGGCAGGCGGGGGCACGACTTCGTGCGCCGCCTCCCCCACCCTCCGGGGGACCGTGGGCCTCCGAGGCACCGCCTGTCCGTTCGTTGTTCGCCCCTCCCCCCAAGGTCACCTTCTGGCTGCGCACACGACACATGAAGGGAGCGGTCATGAGGCGAAGCATCGCGTTGGGGCTCTGCCTGGCAGGACTGACGGGTGGCGCCGCCAGAGCCCAGGACCCACCGTCGGACGCGCCCACGCGGATGGGACGGGTGGATTGGCAGGGCCCCTACTTCCTCCTCGGATTGGGCGTGGAGGGCTACACGGGCAAGCTCGCGCCCAACCTGGATCCAGGGCCATCGTATGGCGTCGTCGTCGGCTACCGCGCCAATGACTACGTGGGCCTGGAGCTGGGCTACAGCGGCGGCGTGAGCAGCCTGTCCGTCGCGGACAGCTCCGACTTCTTCGGCACGCCGGACCTCGTGCGAAACGGAGCGCAGGCGGCGCTCACGATTGGCTTCACCCCCACCCGGCTGCAGCCCTATGTGCTCGGGGGCATCGGCGTCGAGCGCTACTCGGTGCGCGAGGGCAGCTTCTTCCGGTTCTTCGACGACACCGGGGGCTACGCACCCGTGGGCGCGGGCGTGCGCTTCAAGATCAACCCCCAGCTCACCGCCGAGGTGCGAGGCAGCTACAGCTTCCTCTTCGGGCAAAACTTCGCGCCCTCGCAGGACATTGGCGCGGGGGACGGCCGCTACTCGGGCCTGCTGATGATTGGCGGCAGCTATTGAGGCACGCCTGGTGCACGGCCGCGATGAACGGCGCGGACGCGCACTCCGAGCGTTCCGCACGGGAGTTCCGGGTCCTGGCACGCGTGCCGGCGCGCTTGCGAGCAAGGGTGGAGGACCTGGATTCCCAGACGCCCTGACCCCAGGGTGGCCGGCGCGTCCCGAACGAGATGAGCGGCGTGTCACTGGCGGCCGGGGCGCGGCTTGCTAGCATCGGGTGCACTCCCCCCGCTGAAAGCCGACTCCGCTGAACGCCACCGAACCGCGCCATCTGGCCGGCCTGGACCTGCTCCGGGGCCTGGCCATCCTCGTCGTCGTCGTCTACCACTACCCCCGCCCCCAGGGTCACGAGGCCTTCCAGGCGTTCGCCAACTTCGGCTGGACGGGCGTGGAGCTGTTCTTCGTGCTCAGCGGCTTCCTCATCGGCTCGCAACTCCTGGAGCCGGTGTCGCGCGGTGAGACGCCGTCACTGCGGCGCTTCTACCTGCGGCGCTCGCTGCGCATCCTTCCGTCCTTCCTCGTCGTGCTGGGCCTCTACCTCTTCGTGCCAGCCTGGAGCGAGCGGCCCCTGGTGACGCCCGCGTGGCGGTTCCTCACCTTCACGCAGAATTTCGGCCTGCGCATCAACGGCTTCTCCCACGCGTGGTCCCTGTGCGTGGAGGAGCACTTCTACCTGGTGCTGCCTCTCACCGTGCTCGCGCTGCGTGGACGCCTTCGCGCGCCGTCCCTCATCGCGCTCGCGGTGGCCGTGATGGGCGGAGGCATGCTCCTGCGCGGCGGGCTGTGGCTGCACCACTTCTCCGCGCTCGGGCCCGCTGATCCGGGGTGGCGCGACTTCGACATGCTGCTCTACTACCCGACGTACGCGCGGCTCGACGGGTTGACGTGCGGCGTGCTGCTCGCGGCCTTGCGCGTCTTCCGGCCACAGGCCTGGGAGCGCTGGACTCGCGGCGCCCGCGCGCGGGGGATGGCCGTCGTGGGACTCGCGTGTCTGGGCGGCGTCCTCTTCATCAACGAGGAGCACTTCCGCTACCTCCCCTATGTCCTGCTGTCGTTCCCCCTGGCCGCGCTGGGCTTCGCGGCGCTGGTGCTGGCGCTGGCGGGCCCCGCGGCTTCGCGCGTCTGCGCTCGCATCCCGGGCGTGAAGACCTTCGCGGTCCTGAGCTTCACCGTCTACCTCACGCACAAGGCCGTGCAGCATGGCGTGCGGGACGCGCTGGCGCCCCACGGCATGGACGCGTTCCACGTCGTCACGTTGTTGGGCGGCGCCGTGGCGGTGCTGCTCGCCTCGCTCGCGCTGCACCATGGCGTGGAGCGACCCGCGCTGAAGTGGCGGGAGCGGCTGGAGCGAGGGCTCACCTCCCGGAAGCCCCAGGCGCGGCCCGCCGTTCCCTGAAGGCTGCCCGCGCTTCTGCGCGACAGAAGCCGCGCAAGGGGGCGGGCCTGGGCCCGGGCGTCGCGTGCGCGCTAGACCTCGCGCATGCGCCCCTTCCTGACGGCGACGTGGCGGTACCTGCTGATGCTCAACTACGAGGTGGACCCGGCGGTGCTGCGGCCCCTCGTCCCCCGTGGCACGGAGCTCGACGCGTGGCAGGGCCGCACGTTCGCGAGCATGGTCGGCTTCCGCTTCCTCGACACGCGCGTGCGGGGACTCGTGGTGCCGTTCCACCGGGACTTCGATGAGGTGAACCTGCGCTTCTACGTGCGCCGCCTGGGCCCCGAAGGCTGGCGGCGCGGCGTGGTGTTCGTGCGCGAAATCGTGCCCCGGCTCGCCATCGCCACCGTGGCGCGCGTCCTCTACAACGAGCCCTACGTCGCGCACCCCATGCGCCACGCCGTGAACATGGACGGCGCGGACACCGGCGCGCCCGGCCACGTCGAGTACGCCTGGAAGTCCCACGGCCGCTGGCACCAGCTGTCGGCCCGGACGCTCGGCACGCCGTCCGAGAGCGCCCCCGGCTCCCAGGAGGAGTTCATCACCGAGCACTACTGGGGCTACACCGCCCAGCGCGACGGCGGCTGCGCCGAGTACCGCGTGGAACATCCCCGATGGAGCGTCTGGCGCGCCCAGGAGACCTCCTTCGACTGCGACGTGGCCCGCTTCTACGGCCCCGCCTTCTCCGAATGCCTCCGGGGCACGCCCCACTCCGCCTTCGTGGCCACCGGCTCGGAAGTGTCCGTCTTTCCTGGAAATGAACTCCAGCCCTTGCCAGCGCCGTAGAAATCAATATTCTTAATCTCGAAATTGATTTTCTGAATAACCAACCATGACAACCTCCAAGTCCACCTGGCCCGTGCCCACCCGCTGCCCCGTCTGTGGAGGCGGCACCGTCATCGAACGGGTTCGCTGCGACGGGTGCGCGTCCGCGGTGGAGGGGCGCTTCACGACGGGCTGGGTGCAGCAGCTGTCGCCGGAGCAGCTCGCGTTCGTGCGCGTGTTCATCGCGTGCCGGGGGAAGATCAAGGACGTGGAGCAGGCGCTGGGCCTCTCCTATCCGACGGTGGTGGCGCGGCTGGA
Organism: Corallococcus sp. CA041A; assembly: GCF_003612075.1. Classification (NCBI taxonomy): domain Bacteria; kingdom Pseudomonadati; phylum Myxococcota; class Myxococcia; order Myxococcales; family Myxococcaceae; genus Corallococcus; species Corallococcus sp. CA041A. The sequence goes on along the minus strand of NZ_RAWF01000176.1, from coordinate 8,060 downwards.
CGACGTGGTGGAGGCCCTGGGCCAGGCGCCCGGAGGCCCGCCGCCTCCCGCGCCTCCTCCACCGCCACCTCCGTCCCGGGAGCGCGGCGCTCCGCGCCGGGCGCAGATTCTCGATGACCTCGCGGCCGGGCTCATCGACGCGGACGAGGCCGCTCAACGTCTCAAGAAGGCACGGGAGTAACCACCCATGATGGACCCTGAAGCCACGCCGTCCTCCGACGCCTCGTCTTCCTCGCGCGACGGCACCCAGCGCCACGCGATTCCGTGGGGACAGCACGCGGAGCTGGTGCTGCACGCGCCCGCCGCCACGCTCGTCGTGTCGCCGCTGCCGGAGGGAGAGAAGCCCTACCTGGTGACGCACGGCCGGGTGGAGACGCGCATCCAGGAGCACGGCCGGGTGACGAAGGTGGAGCTGCTGCCGCGCGAGGCGGGCTTCCTGTCGCTGTTCTGGCGCCACGGCGGACAGGCGGAGCTGTTCGTGCCGCCCGACGTGCGCGCGAAGCTCCTGCTGGACGCGGGCGCGGTGCGCATCTCCGGCCTGAAGGACTGCGAGCTGGAGCTGACCACCGACGCGGGCACGGCGAGCCTGCGCGACGTGCACGGCAAGCTGACCCTGCGCACGGGCGCGGGCCGCATCATCGGCGAGCGCGTGGGCGGCACCCTCCACGTCCACGCCGCCGCGGGCGCGGTGAAGCTGGACGTGGACGCGCTGGACGTGGGCGAGCACCGCATCGGGACGCAGGTGGGCGCGGTGGAGCTGCGCCTGGTGCCCGGGCTGGATGTGAACATCTCGGCCCATACGTCGCTGGGCTCGGCGCAGACGCGCTACCCGTCCAACCCCCAGGCGGCGACGACGATCCTGCTGGAGACGGAGCTGGGCTCGGTGCGCATCCGCGAGTCGGGCCGTTCGCGCGGCGAGGACGCGGAAGCCTGGGAGGAGGACTCCATGCGCTGGCAGCGTCAGGCGGAGCGCTGGCAGCGCCGCGCCGAGCGCCACGCGAACCAGTGGGCCCACGCCTGGGCGAACTCGTGGGGCGCGCCGCCCTGGGCGGGCCAGGGGTCCCAGCACCACCGGCCTCGGCCGCCCGCACCGCCCCCTCCGCCCCAGTCCCAGGGCATCCCCGATGAGGAGATGCGCCGCGTGCTGGACCTGGTGGAGGCCGGCAAGCTCAGCGCGGAGGACGCCCAGAAGCTGCTCAAGGCGATGCAGCGATGAGGATCAGGCGCCCTGGGTGAGGAAGCGGAACGGACGCACGCAGTCCTCGCGCGTGCAGCGGAAGAGGTAGCCCCGGCCGTTGTCGCCGAAGTCCAGGCCGAACGGCATCGCGGCCAGCTGCGCGACGAAGCGCATGGGCGCGTCACAGCACTCCGGAGTGGCCTCGCCGTTGAGCCACCCGGGCACGCCGCCCACCTTGCTCTCCGGCGCCTCCGCCTGCGCGCGGTCCAGCGCCAGGAGCTGCTCCTCGGTGGCCTCGTTGACGTCCACCGACAGGGCCTCGGTGTCCTCGGTGGCGGGCTCGAAGCCGAGCGTCCACTCCGCGTACGGCTTCACCGGCCCCGGCGGCGCGCTCACGGACGGCGCGCCCGCATTCACCGGCACGGCCGCGTTGGCCCCCTCCTCCGGGTCCCAACGGAAGCAGACGGTGTCGGGGTTCTCGCACTGGAAGACGTGGACCGACGCGTGCGGCGCCAGGTCCAGCCGTCCTTCGACGTGCGGCAACTGGAAGAGGAAGCGCTGGGGCCCGCCGCACATCGCGCAGGCGGGCCACTCCAGGGATCCCGGCGCCTCGGGCGTGCCCCCCACCTTCAGCAGGGGGACACCGGTGCGGCCAGGGACGAGCGCCCACAGGGGCGCGAGGGGACGGGACATGCCCCGGACTCTAGAAGTCCGCGATGCGGTCGGCCAGCGACGCGTCGTCCACGAAGGGGTTGCGGTTCTGCTGGTAGGTCTCGATGGCGTCGTTGCGCGCGACTTCCGCCGCGTCCACCTTGTCCAGCGTGTTCCACTGCTTGAGCACGGCCTCGTCGTCCGCGGGGATGTGCTTGTTGTAGACGGTGGAGAAGTAGAACAGCGCGCGCGCCACGTTGCCCTTGTGCTCGTCGGGCGGCTCGAAGACGGTGCGGCCCTTCTCGTCGGTGCCGAACTTGGCGCCGTTCTCCTCCCACTTCACGTTCTTCACCGTGCCGAAGGGCCAGTTTCCCCGGATGGAGTTGGCCTTGCTGTCGGTGGGGAACAGGTGGTGCAGATCCGCCTTCGCCGCGCCCGTGGCGCCCTTGGACTGGGGCCAGGTGTGCTCGGTGTTCATCACGTTGCTGTTGGGGATCTTGTTCGTCGCCACTTCCTTGCCCGTGTAGACGCACTTCACCTTGCCGTCGTGGTTGTCGAGCGTGGTGAAGATGATCTTCCGGGCCTGGTTGTAGCCCAGGTCCTTGTGCTTGCTGACCGCGTCGTGCAGGGCGTTGATCAGCGCCTGGTCCTTCAGCCCGTCGTAGCGCGGATCCGACTTGGGCGGCACGTCCTCCACCGGCACCTGCGGCGAGGGAACCGGCGTCGTGGGCGTCGTCGGGGCCTTCTTCGCCGACGCGCCGGCCTCGAACGTGGAGACCGAAGAGAACGCCTTCGGGATGATACGGGCCGTGGAAGTCGTGGCCGACGCGGAGTTCGTCGAGGGGCGGGTCGCGGAGAGCGGGCGGGACGGGATGATCATGACGGCCCTCAAGATTCGAGGTGGGGGATGACCCATTTTCGTCCGGACGTGCCCCCAGTTGCGTGACGCATCGCATTTTCCCTCCGAGCCAGTGGGTTTCTTCCGCCCGACCCAGGACATCCCGGGAAATGCCCCACCGCCGGGCTCCGGAGCCGGGGAAAAGCGGGGCTCATCGACGGCACCAGGACGGCCCAGGGGCCCGTTTCCGGGAGCCGGGCGGCCCGGACGGGGTGCGCGCTATGCCTCCGGGTGTCGCAATCCATGAGGGGGTTTCGTCCATGAAGGTCGTGATTCCGGGTGGCACGGGACAGGTGGGCGCCCTGCTGGCGCGGGCGTTCACCGCGCGAGGGGATGACGTCGTCCTCATCAGCCGGGGAGGCCGGGGCGAAGCGCGCACGGTGTCCTGGGACGGACGCACCCTGGGTGATTGGGCGAAGGAGGTGGATGGCGCCGACGCGGTCATCAACCTGGCGGGACGCAGCGTGAACTGCCGCTACTCGGAGGAGAACCTGCGCCAGATGATGGACTCACGGGTGGACTCCACGCGGGTGGTGGGCCAGGCCATCCAGCAGGCCTCGAAGCCGCCGCGCGTGTGGCTGCAGATGAGCACCGCGACGCTGTACGCGCACCGGATGGACGCGCCCAACGACGAGGCCACCGGGCTCATTGGCGGAGACGAGCCGGGCGTGCCCGCGTACTGGAAGCGCAGCATCGACATCGCGCTGGCGTGGGAGCGCACGCTGGCGGAAGCCAACACGCCCCACACGCGCAAGGTGGCGCTGCGCACCGCGATGGTGATGAGCCCGGACAAGGAGGGCATCTTCGATGTGCTCCTGGGCCTGACGCGCCGGGGGCTGGGTGGCCCCGCGGGCAGTGGGCGGCAATACGTGTCGTGGATCCACGGCCAGGACTTCGTGCGCGCGGTGCAGCTGCTGCTGGAGCGCGACGACCTGGACGGGCCGGTGAACCTGGCCGCGCCGAATCCCCTGCCCCAGCGCGAGCTGATGGCGAAGCTGCGCGAGGCGGCGCACGTGAGCGTGGGGCTGCCGGCGGCGAAGTGGATGCTGGAGGTGGGCGCGTTCTTCATGCGCACGGACACGGAGCTGCTGCTCAAGAGCCGCCGCGTGGTGCCTGGCCGGCTGCTGGACGCGGGATTCACCTTCGAATATCCCGACTGGGGGACCGCCGTGACGAACCTCGTCGAGCGCTGGCGCGCCGGGAGCGGGCCCGTCCGGAGCTGACCGTGTCCACGAAGCCGTACCGCGTCCGCTGGGGTCGCATCGCCGCGCTGGGGCTCGCCCTGGGCGCGCTGGGCACGGGCGGCTTCACGGCGACGCGAGGCCTGCGCACGGCCCAGGCGCTGGTGCACCCGGCGCGCGTCCCGGTGACGCGGCCCTCCGGCCCGGACGCGCTGCCGGGCCTGGAGGACGTGTCCTTCGAGGCCGCGGGGCGGAAGCTCCAGGGGTGGTACGTCCCTTCGCGCGACGGGACGGCGGTGGTGCTGGTGCATGGCTTCGCGGACAACCGCACGCGGCTCCTCTTCGAAGCCCGGGTGCTGTCGGAGGCGGGGCACGGCGTCCTGCTCTTCGACCTGCACGGCCAGGGCGAAAGCGAAGGCGACGCGATTGGCTGGGGCGACGGCGAGCGCGAGGACGTGCGCGCGGCCCTGGCCTTCGTGCGGGCCCGGCCGGACGTCACCCCGGGGCGCGTGGGCCTGTTTGGATTTTCCATGGGCGGGACGGCGGCCCTGCTGGTGGCGCAGGAGGACGCGCGGGTGAAGGCGGTGGCGGCGGTGGGAGCGTTCCCGGACCTGGCGGGGGACATGGGCTCCCACTACGGCCTGAGCACCTGGGCGGTGCTGTGGGGGCTGCGCCGTTCCGGCATCGACGTGGACGCCGTGCGGCCCGTGGACGGCATGTGCCGCCTGGAAGGCCGGCCGCTGCTGCTCATCAACGGCGGCAGCGACCCGGACGGCCCCCAGAAGCTGGACGGCCGCCTCTACCGCGCCGCCTGCGAGCCCCGCGAGCAGTGGCTGGTGCCCCAAGCAGCCCACGGCGAGTACGCCCGGAAGGACCCCGAAGGCTACGCCCGCCACCTGCGCGACTTCTTCGCCCGCGCCCTCTGAGTGCTGTCCCCGGGTGACGAGGTCCAACCGGCCGTCTCACTCTCGGCGGCCCTTGGCGACGAACTCCCCGCGGCTGTGGATGCCGGCCTTCTCGAACAGCGACTTGATGTGGACCTTCACCGTCTCCACGGAGCACCCCAACCGGGAGGAGATCTCCTTGTTCGCCAGCCCCTCGTGAAGACAGTCCGCCACGCGTGACTCCTGGGCGGTGAGCTTCTCCTTCCAGTCCGGACGCAGCCAGTGGACGCGCTCGTGCATCCGCACCTGCCACAGGTTGCGGCCCCCCCAGCTGACGGCGGAGGGACTGAACGTCACGTCCAGCCGGTCCGCGCCGCGCTCCAGCGTGAGGGACTCCAGCCGTGGATCCACCGCGACATCGAAGCGGGACAGCGCCCTCACCCGCTCCGCCCAGGCGCGGGGAACCCCGTCGCTGAGCTCGTGGGGCGCGAACCACTGCTCCAGCAGCGGAATGGCCGGCCCCGTGTCCGCCACCTTCCGCCCCAGGCTGTTGAGCACCAGCACCGGGTTCGCTCCCATCGCGATGGCCTTCAGCAGGTCCCGCTCGAAGCGGACGGCGTAGAGCTCCTGGAGCCGCGCCACCGCCCGGGAGATGTACGGGATGATCTGCTGCAGGAACCACTGCGCCCGGAGCGTGAAGGGCCGGGAGGATTCCCGGTACATCGCGACGCCGCCCTTCAGGTCCTGCTCCGTGAAGAGGAGTGACGCCAGCACGCGCTTGAGCTTCAGCCCCGCGCCCTGGCTGCGCCGGAAGGTCTCCGTCTCCACCAGCGGCTGCCCCCGCAGCATCTGGACGTCGCTGAGCACCAGGTTCGGCTGCGCCACCGTGGCGCGGAAGACGAAGTCCTCCTGCACCCATTCCGCGTAATCCTTGAGGAGGGGGTGGACGGTGTCCGTCTTCCACTGCACCCCCGCAGTCCCATCCGGATTCGCGCAGCCCACCGCCAGGTGGTCCGCCTCACAGAGCGAGAGGAGCGCCCGGGAGAGGGCCTCGTAGACGTCCTCCAGCGTCCGGGCGTTGCCCAGCGCTTCCTTCAGCTCCGCGACCAACGCCTGCTCATGCGACAGGAACTTCCGCGCCTTGCCCATGGGTACAACCCCCGTTTGCAATACCCATCAAGTATTACGAGGGCTGAAACAGGGCCCATCCCTCCAAAGAGGTATGACAGGCCTGTCGGAAGCGCCTTTCCGCTCGCTGACGGGGCGACGACGCCGGGCTGGACGGCTCCCCCCCTGGCAGGTCAGCCTGGACATCCTTGGAGGATGCAATCCACATGGCCGCCCCGCTGCCCCCTGAAGCCCAGTTCCATATCGAGGTCATCAAGCTCCTGCTCCAGGTGGCCACCAGCGACGACCGCGTCACCCGCGAGGAGATTGATTCCATCATCGACACCGCGCGCGGCTTCAGCGTGCCCCTGACGGAGCTCAGCGCCCTCACCCGCTGCCTCCAGGAGGGCCATCCGCTCCCGCCGCCGAACCTGGGCATCTTGCGCGAGGACCCCAGGGCCGTCCTCGACGCCGTCCACACGCTCATCGCCGGCCACGTGCACGAGTCGGAGATCGCCATGGCCCGGCAGATCCGCGAGCTGCTCGGCATCGCTCCCTGAAGCCTCTCACGGGCGGCCCCATGCCCGGGCCGCCACGCACCGCTCTTCACGTCACGCCGGCATCTGCAATGGGTGCCCGTCCTTGTGCTCGGGCGCGCCCGCGAGCCTGCGGGTGAGCCGGCGGCGCACGACGTCCACGTGCTCGCGGAAGAAGTACAGGTTCTCCGCGTAGGCGATGGGCACCGCGATGCGGTTCACCTCGCGCTCGGCTTCCTCCAACCGCTTGAGCATGGCCTGGAGCATCTCCTGGTCCGGGTCCTCCTCCAGCTGGATTTCAATCTCCTTCAGCCGCGCGTACCACCGGTGGATGCGCGAGCGGACCCGCCACAGGAACACCGCGGGCACCGCGCGCCCCAGCGGCACCACCACCGCGATGATGGGCACCAGCATCACCCACAGCCGGTCCACCAGGTTCGCCGCCCAGAAGGGCAGGTAGCGCTGCAACAGCGGAACGCCCGACGCGTAGTAGCGCTTCGCCTCGCTGCTCAGCGCGAAGCCCGCCGCGAGCGGCGCGGGGAACTCGCCCGTCTTGTCCAGGATGCCCGCCGAGCCGTGGATCTCACTGGCCGCGCGCATCAGCAAGTATGCGAGCGCCGGGTGCAGCGTGTCCTTCGCCAGCAGCAGCGCATTGGGAGAAAGCAGCACCACGTCCTGGTCCGGCACGTCCTTGGCGAAGTCGAACACGCCCTGCGGCAACACGTGGCGTGACAGGTACGGATAGCGGCGCGTGTACGCCTCCGCGCGATTGAAGCTCAAGAGGCGCACGTCCTTCACCGCGGCCAGCTTCTGGATGCGCGGAGACTCCGCCATCGACACCAGGAACACCGCGTCCACCTTGCCCTGCGTCAGCGCGTCGATGGCCGCGTCCCGGTCCAACGGCAGCAACTCCGTGGGCGCCGTGTCCACCTTGTTCGCCTGGAGCAGCGTCATCGCCAGCGCGCGCGTGCCGCTCTCCTCGGGCCCCACCGCGATGCGCTTGCCCTGAAGGCCGCGCACGTCGTCCACGGGCTCGCCCCGGTAGAAGACCCACAGCGGCACGTAGGAGAGGCTCCCCAGCGACACCACGTGCTCCGGCACCTCCTGGCCCTTGCCACCGGTGGTGCCGCTCTGCGCGAAGGCGATGTCCACTCCGCTGTCCTCCGCGCTGAGCAGCGCCACGCTGCCCACGGAGCCCTTCGTGTTGCGCAGCTCCAGCGTCACCCCGTGCTGCGCGAGGAACTTCTGGTAGCGCTTCGCCATGTAGTTGAAGCCGCCCTCTTCCGGCGCCAACGCCATCACCAGGGTCTTGGGCGGCGCGGGCTTGACGAAATAGAACGTCACCGCGAACGCCACCGCGATGAGCAGCGTCGCGGGAGCGACGGCGATCCACAGGTCGCGCCGCAACGTGCGCTTGAGCTGCGCCTTCAACGTGTCCGTCTTCATGAGGCCGCGCAGTATACCGACCGCGCCGTGCGTGGCCCCGCCGTACACCGCGTCGGTCCAGGCAAGCGAGCACGTCACGACCCGGGGGCACTTGGCGCAACCCCTTGCGCGACACACCCTCCCTCCCAGGCCTTATTGAAGGGGTGTGGCATGGGTTGGCGTGGCGGGTGGGTGATGTCC
>NZ_RAWF01000175.1:0-20950 GCF_003612075.1 Corallococcus sp. CA041A | reverse complement strand
GTGGGGGGACGTGCTGCAGGGGCAGACGCGGCTGTTCGTGGGACCCCGGTTCGGCCTGGGTTTCCACCGCGCGGCGGGGCTGCGGGGGGCCTTCCTGTTCAACGTGGAGCGCAAGGGCCTGCGGGACGGACTCGCACTGCCGTGGCCGTCAGGGCAGTTGCTGGACGCGGAGGCCGTGTTCGACGCGGACGCGGTGTGGCTGCTGCTCGCGGAGGAGGCCAACGGCCGCACGGTGCACCACGCGGTGCTGCTGGGTTCGGACGGGGCGGTGCGCGCGAGCGCCCGGGCCGACGCGGGGGACGGCTCGTGGCTGGGGACGCTGCGTGGAAAGTGCGCCGTGGGGGGCGCGCTCTTCTGCGCCACGGACGCGGGGCTGACGCGCGTGGAGCTCCAGCAGGGCCAGTTGGTGGCGGTGCGCGAGTTCCCGGACGCGGAGCCGTTCGTGGACGCGGGCCGCGAGCTCCTGCTGTCGCGAGAGGGATTGACGGTGGTGGGGGCCCAGGACCTCACCTTGCTGCGGATGAAGTGAAACACACACAGGGGGATGGACATGAAGAAGACGACCGCGAAGGAACTGCCGCTGCCCGGGTTCTACAATTCGAACCACGCGGCGGAGTACGGCTACGGCGCGAACGCCGGGAAGCTCCAGCGTGACGCCGGGGCGTGGAAGGCGGCGCAGGGCGTGACGGCGGCGGCCACGGACCGCTTCAACCTGCACCTGTTGCTCATCGACGTGCAGAAGGACTTCTGCTTCCCGGATGGCTCGCTGTACGTGGCGGGGCGCAGCGGGCGGGGCGCCATCGACGACAACCGCCGCATCGCGGAGTTCATCTACCGGAACCTGGGGACGTTGACGAACGTCACCGCGACGCTGGATACGCACTTCGCCTTCCAGATCTTCTTCCCGTCGTTCTGGGTGGACCAGGACGACCAGCCGCTCCAGCCGTACCGCGAGGTGACTCGCGAGCAGATTGAACGCGGCCAGGCGAGGCCGAACCCCGCGGTGGCGAAGTGGCTGTGCGGCGGCAACTACCCGTGGCTGCTCAAGCAGGTGAAGTTCTACTGCGAGGAGTTGGAGCGCGCGGGGAAGTACACGCTCTACCTGTGGCCGCCGCACTGCCTGCTGGGCAGCGACGGGCACGCGCTGTCGGGCGTGGTGCAGGAGGCGCGGCTGTTCCACTCGTACGCGCGCGGCGTGCAGTCGTGGGCGGAGGTGAAGGGTGGCAACCCGCTGACGGAGAACTACTCGGTGCTGCGGCCGGAGGTGTTGATGCGGCATGACGGCCAGCCGCTCGCGCAGCGCAACACGCAGTTCCTGAAGACGCTGCTCACGTCGGACGCGGTGGTGATTGGCGGGCAGGCGGCCAGCCACTGCGTGAAGAGCAGCATCGATGACCTGTTGGGGGAGATTGTCGCGCAGGACGCGGCGCTGGCTCGCAAGGTGTATCTGCTGACGGACTGCATGTCGTCGGTGACGGTGCCGGACGGCAAGGGCGGCTTCGCGGCGGACTTCACGCCGCAGGCGGACGCGGCGCTCAAGCGCTTCGCTGACGCGGGCATGCACCTGGTGAAGTCGACGGATCCGCTGGCCAGCTGGCCGGACCTGCACCTGGCGTGACGTCTGGAATTGGCACTCACACGAAGGGAGACACGGACATGAGCAAGGCGAACGGGACGGGTGTCACGAAGCTCTTCGAGGACGCGCACGCGGAGGGCATCCTCAGCCCCGCGGGGTTGCAGACGCTCACGGTGGTGGACCTGGGGGCGCAGATCCAAGCGGGTCTGGGCATCCACGTGGACGACGTGCAGGCGAGCGAGGTGGTGCTGGTGACGGTGATGCCGGATGACTCCGGGAGCATCGCGCACTCGGGGCACGAGAAGACGGTGTGTGATGGGCACAACCTGGTGCTGGACGCGCTGCTGGCGAGCCAGCAGAAGGACGGCGTGCTGTTCCACACGCGCTACCTGAACGGACACGTGCTCAATCCGTTCCGGCCGCTGGAGGACGTGGTGCGGATGCACTCCAAGAACTACTCGGCGGACCAGGGGACGCCGCTGTACGACCAGGCGGTGGTGCTGCTGGGCACGGTGCTGGCGAAGGCGCAGGAGTTCAGCGGCAACGGGGTGCCGGTGCGCACGGTGACGCTGCTCATCACGGACGGCGCTGACGCGGGCTCGCAGAAGGCGCGGGCGAAGGACGTGGCGGCGCTGGTGAAGGACCTGCACCGGGTGGAGAACCACATCGTCGCGGCGATGGGCATCGACGATGGGGTGACGGACTTCCGGCGCGTGTTCCAGGAGATGGGCATCTCGGACCGGTGGATTCTCACGCCGGGGCAGAGCGCCCAGGAGATCCGCGCCGCGTTCCAGGTGTTCAGCCAGTCCGCCGTGCGCGTCAGCCAGGGCGCGGCCAGCTTCAGCCGCACGGCGCTGGGCGGCTTCGGAGCCTAGCGGACGCGGAAGGCCAGGCGTCACGCCCGGAGGAAGTCTCCGAGCAGCTCGCGGACCTCCGCTGGCCGCTCCTCGGTCACCCAGTGGCCGGTGTCCCGGAGGATGTGGGGCTCGACCTGGGTCGCCACCGCTCGCGCCTGCGCGACGAGCGGTTCGCCCATGGACTTGTCACCGCCAATGACCATCACGGGCATGGGGAGTTTGTTCCGGGCCAGCTCCCGGAAGGCCTTCTTGTCCTGGTCCAACGCCTGGAAGTAGCCCCATGTCGAGTGGAGCCGGCCCGGGGCCGCGTAGGCCTCCGTGTACGCCTGCCGTTCCGCTTCGCCGACGGCCTGGGGATTGGCGGCGAAGTCGGTCCAGAAATGGTCGAAGTAGATGCGCTCGCGCCCCTGCACCAGCTTCTCCGCGGTGGGGCCGTTGAAGGTGAAGTGCCACACGTCCAGGCTCTTCATGACCTGGTCGGACCAGGGCTCGATGCCCGGCAGGAACGCGTCCAGGAGGGCCAGGCGTTCGACCTCGCCGGGGAACCGGGCGGCGTAGGCGTAGGCGACCATCAGGCCGATGTCGTGGCCCACGACGGAGACCTTGTCGAAGCCGAGCTTCTTCACCAGCGCGCGCATGTCGCCGGCCATCGTCTCCTTGTCATAGCCCTGCGCGGGGGCGGCCGAGCCACCCGCGCCTCTCAGGTCCGGGATGAGCACGGTGTGCTGCTTCGCCAGCTCGGGCGCCAGGCGCCACCACATGAGGTGCGTCTGCGTGTAGCCGTGCAGCAGCAGGACGGGGCTGCCCTCGCCGCCGATGACGAAGTGGATCCGCGTGCCGTTGACGTCCTCGTCACCTTCGCGGAAGCCTTCCGGGAAGAAGGGACGGACGGTGCTCGGCTGCTGGCGTGTCATGGGCGCCTCCTCGCGGGAGCGGGTTCACGCCTCAGGGTGTGCATTCCCCGCGTGCGTGAGGCGCCAGGTCGAGCGGGGAGGCCGGCGCTCGGGTCCCGGATTCCTCAATCGTCCTGGGGCGGTTGCAGGCGGGACTGGATAAACTCCAGGTACTTCGCGTCGTCGCCTTCGAAGAGCTCCTCACCTCCGCCCATGAAGGCTCGGGCCAGCTCATCGGCGGCGCGGGCTTCGTCTCCCAGCTCCAGGGCGCACTGGCCGAGCCGCAGGTGGATGAAGGGATTGCCGAGCCCTCCCGGCGAGTGGACGGCTTCGCGGAAGTGCTCGCGGCAGTCCTCGAAGCGTTCGAGCTGGAAGTACATGTCGCCGATGGCGGCGCGCACCCAGGTGTTCTGCTGATGGTCGCGGGTGGGTTCCGGAATCAGGGCGAGGGCGGCCTTGAAGTGTTTCAGGGCCTGCTCGAAGTCGTCCTCTCCCGCCGCGGTGTCTCCCTGGGCGCAGAGGTCGGTGATGCGTTGGTGGGTTTCATCCGAGATGGACGTCATGATTCGTGCTCCGGGGACCTGGGAGACATTCGCGGTCCTCGGAGCAGTCTAGACGACACGTCGTGGGTTGGAGACGCCACTTGGGCACGAAACCGTGGGGACGGGCTGGCTGCTGGCTGATGCTGCTGGTGTTCTGGGCGGGCTGCGCCAGTGGACCCACGGTGCGGCTGCGCACGGAACGGGAGACCCGGACGTATGCGCCGGTGACGTGGGACCGCCGTGTGCCGGTCAGCGCTCGGGAGTTCGAGGAGGCGCTGACGCGGCTGGTGCTGGAGGCGCCACTGACGGTGCGGGCACCGAAGGTGGTGCGCGCGGTCGCGAAGAAGGGGGCGCAGCTGGACCTGGGATTCGGGTTCATGCTGCGGGACGGGTACGGGCGGTGGTGCCGGGCGCATGAGGCTCCTGGGGACTGTCTGTCCTTGATGGAGGACGGCGCGGGTTTCGGTGAGTTGGACCGGCTGACGCTCGCGGTGGGCATGTCGCTGGACCCCTTGCGCGCGAGCATCGGGGCCGCGCTGCAGGACACGCTGAATCCGGAGTTCTTCGTGTCCGTGGTGTCGGGAGCGATTGCATCCTGGGTGGTGCTGGCCGCGGCGCCGGAGCCCGTGTTCACGAAGGCAGCGGCGGTGATTGCCGCTGTGTTCCTGGCGTACGTGGGCGTGCAGTCGTTCCTCACGGTGGTGAGGGCGTGCGGTGCACTGAAGGATGCGACGGATAGGGCGCAGACGTTCCAGGAGTTGGAGGAGGCGGCGGAAGTCTTCGCGCAGGCACTGGGGCCGGAGGTGGCGCGCGTCTTCGTGCTCGCGGTGACGATGTTGGTGAGTCACGGCGTGACGGTGGGGTTGTCATCCGCGCTCTCTTTGATGCCGCGCTTTCCGGACGCGGTGAGGCTGGGCTCGACGCAGGCGGGCTTCAACCCTGCGCGCGTGCTGGACGTGAGCGCGGTGGCGGTGGTGGACGGCGTGGTGGAGGTGACGCTCGCGTCCACGGCGGTGGCCATGGCCGCCGTGGGCCCGCCTCCCGCGAGCAGCGGCGGAGGGATGCCGCCAGCAGGTGGGCCGGGCAAGTGGGTGCAGGTGAATGAGTCGATGTCCAATCGCGCCCGCGACTATCAAGCGCAGGTGACGGGGGCTCCGAAGGGCTCCGCGTACCGGGTCAAGCGGGGGGACGAGGAGGTCGACTTTGACGGCTATGACCTGGATGAGAGCGTTCTGCTGGACGCCAAGGGCCCTGGATACGAGAAGTTTCTTGATGAGGGGCCGGGATTCAAGAGGTACTTCGAGGGAGGAAAGGGCCTTCGTGAACAGGCAAGACGTCAACTGCGCGCGGCCGGGGATACTCCTGTGCGTTGGCTTGTCGCGGAGGAGCGGTTCTCGAGGGTCCTCAAGAGGATGTTCGAGCGGGAAAGCATCGGCATTGAAGTCGTCCTACGTCCAGCCAAAGTCCCCCCTCCATGATGGAATCCTATTTTGCAGGTGCGTATTGGCTGGGACGTAGCGAATCCGCGGAGCAGTGCGCTCGGCGTGCCTCAGCCTTTTTCCAGTTCCTGGCCCGCATCGAACCGACATGGAACCGCTGGTGCGAAACAGCGAGCTCCTTCAAGGATGCGTCTCAAAAGCAGGTTGCTACGGACGTGGATTCGCTGCGCAAGCACTTCAGCAGGAAGGACCGCCGGCTGGGAGATGCCTTCCAGTACTGGCTCTGGGCGGGGGCTCGGCCCGATGAAACGGCGAGTGTCACTGGGACATGTGGCTCCGCGGATCCCTGGACTCCTTCTACCTGTGTCCTGTCCCCACCCGAGGAGGGGCCACTCTCAGAACGCATCTTGACCGCGGCCGTGCTTTCCCAAGTGGTTCGGGAGATGGCGCTTGCTTGGGATCCTGAGTTTGGTTTCGCCACCTCGAGTGATCATTATGGGAGCCTGTCCTCACGGCCCAAGATGGGAACACTTCCTGGCTGGGTGATGTACTTCTCCCGCCAGAGGGGGACCGTGCCCCCGCTCCCCGCCCCCGTACGCGTCGAGCCCGTGGGCGACCTGGGAACCCTCGTGGTCCTCACTCCGGAGCGGTTCACGGTGACGAACCCGGAACACGTCGCGCTGGCTTCGGAGGTTCAACAAGTGCTCGACGCCGCGGGCCTGCTGCATCCCTTGCGGCTTCCTAGCTGACCCCATCCGTCAGGAACACCTCCGCGGCTCCTGACTGACCGCGTGTCTGTGCTTCCATCCGGTGGAACGCCGTGAGCGTCCGCGCCAGGCCGTCCACTCCGCCGAACTGGAAGCCCAGTTGCGTGCCGTAGCGGACGCAGCCCTCCACCTTCTTCGGCAGGTGCTCCGTGATGTCCACCGCCAGCGGGTGCAGGCCCTGGGGCACGGCGGGGTCGGGGTGGGCCTTCGGTTGGCGCACGGCGTACGGCGTGTCCCGGTAGTAGAGGATCCGGTTCGTTGGGATGCCCAGCCCCTTCACTGCTCGCACCACGTGCACGTGGTCCACGTGGCTTCCCAGGGCCTGGGGCACGAAGACCCGGTCCGGCTTCAGGTCCCACAACACCGGCTTCAAACACTTCGCCACCTTCGCTTCGATGACGTCGTCCGCTCGCGGTGGCTGGAACAGCGCTTCAGGGCTTGCGTAGCCCCGGTGCGGCGCTTCCTCCAGGTCCCCCCAGCGCACCTGGTCCACGCCCATGCAGACCGCGAAGGCGCGGTCCTCTTTCCTCCGCAGGGACATGTAGTCCACCTCCGGCCCCAGCCCCTTCGATGTCTGACATTGCAGCGCGAAGCCCTTCGGCCCCGGCACCGACTTCGTGAAGACGGTGACGAGCGCCACCGTCCACCCCTTCGCCTTCAACGCCGCCAACGTGCCTCCACAGGAGAAGGCTACGTCGTCCAGGTGCGGCGACACGAACAGGGCCGTGCTCATAGGAGGTGCGGCTCCGCCCGGAAGCGGCACGTGTGGTCCGCTCGCTCCTCCGTCATCGCCGGGTCGTAGAGGTGTGTCCACCGCGTGTCCGGCCGCGTGCCTGTCAGGTTCCTGTAGACACCTTGAATCCTCCGCCCCACCGCACGCCACGAGTACAACTCCCGCACCTCGCGCAGCGCCGTCGCCGCCAACCGCTTGCGCAGCGGCGGGTCGTCCATCATCCGGCCCATCGCCTCCGCCAGCGCGGCGCTGTCCTTCGGTGGCACCAGCAGCGCGTCCCGCCCGTCCTCCAGGCAGTCCACCACCCCCACCGCTCGCGTCGACACGATGGGCAGCCCGGAGGCCATCGCCTCCAGCAGCGTGTTGGAGAACCCCTCTGAATACGTGGGCGACACGAACAGGTCCGCGCTCCGGTACAGGTCCGGCGCCTTCGCGTAGAGGGATGCCCCCGTGAGATCCACCACGCCGTGGAGCCCCTCCGCCTCCACCTTCGCTCGCACCGCCTCCAGGTCCGGTCCAATACCAGACACCCGCAGCTTGAACCTCCGCCCGTCCGCCACCAGCCGCCGCACGGCATCCAGCAGCTCCATCACCCCTTTCCGAGCGTCCACCCGGCCGTGGTACAGCCACACCGGCACGTCCCGCGTTTCTCCCACCGCCGACTCACTCCTCGGATGGAAGCGCAGCGTGTCCGTGGCGCCGGGGACGATGGTGAACCGCTCCAGCGGTGTCCCGTGGTTCCCGCTCACTTCTTCCGCGAAGGACCTGCTCCCAATCAGCAGCGCCCCCGCGTGGCCCAGCACCGCGAGCATGGCCTGCTTGTGCGTCCCGCAGCAGGCCCCCACCCAGTGCCCATCTCCGCCCTGGATGGAGACGACGTTGGGCAATCCCAACAGCCTCGCCGCTTGCAGCGCCGCCAGGCCGCACGGATAGCCGTACTGCGCATGGATGAGGTCGAACGGGCGGCGCCGGTGCTCGCGGACCACCGTGTTCACCATCACCTCCAGGTCATGCTCGAAGCTCGCCGGCTGGCCCTGGTTGATGCGCTGCTCGCCCACCGACTCGCAGCCCAGCACGTGCGCGCCTGGGATTCCCGGTGGCGGCCCGCCCCCGTACACCGCCATGCCTGCCGCGTCGCTGCGGTACTGGCTCACCATCGTCACGTCGTGCCCGCACGCCACCAGCTCCCGCACCAGGTTCAGCGCATAGACGCTCATCCCTGAGATGGCCGGAAAGAAGCGCCGGGAGATGAAACAGATTCGCAGCCCGTTCACGGTGTTCATGCCGCCACCTCCGCGCCCGTCGGCAGGCGCTTCCTCAACCATTCCAGCGCCCAGGGCACCAGCTCGTGCGCCCGGTGCGCGTCCCGAGACAGCTCCACGCACACCAGCCGGTCGCAGCCCGCGCGTGTCAGCTCGCGCAGCACCGACGGCACGTCCACGTCCCCTTCGCCAAAGGGCAGGTGCTCATGCACGCCGCGCTTCATGTCCTCCAGCGCCACCGTGCCCAGCACCTGCGCGAACTCGCGCACCGCTTCCGCGGGCGTCCGCTCCTGCGTCACCAGCAGGTGGCCCACGTCCAATGCCAGACGCACGCCGGGCACCCGCGTCTCCAACTGACGCCAATCGTCCACCGTCTCCACCAGCATCCCTGGCTCCGGCTCCACCGCCAGCACCACGCCGCGTGCCGCCGCGTACTCCGCCAGCCGTGCCACGCCGTCCACCAGCCACGGCCACGCGGCCTTCTCCGTCACTCCGGGACGTGGCACTCCCGCCCAGAAGGACACCGCTTCCCCCCGGCACGTCCCGCACACGTCCACCGCGCGCTTCAGGAACTCCAGCCGCCGCGCACGGCCTTGCGCGTCCGGTGTGATGAGCGTGGGCTCGTGCTTCCTCCGAGGGTCCAGCAGGAAGCGCGCCCCCGTCTCCACCACCAGCCCCAGGCCCAGCCGCTCCAGCCGAGTGGCGAGCTGTTCCGTGCGCCGCTCGAAGTCCGGCGCGAACGGGTCGAAGTGGTGGTGGTCCAGCGTCAGCGCCACGCCGTCGTAGCCACTGTCCGCGATGAGGCCCAGCGCGTCCTCGAAGCGGTGATTCGATACGCCGTTGGTGTTGTATGCGAAGCGCAGGGCCATGGCTCACTGCCCTCCGAAGCGGCGGCTCGCGAGCACCGCCGGCACCGCGTGGCGGTCCGGCTCCCGGTAGAGCGCGTACAGCCTCCCCACTCGCGCTTCCGCCAGCCGCACGTTGAACCAGACGGGGCCTCCCAGCCGTGACTCGGCGTCCGGCGTCAGTCGCACCGGCTGCGCTCCCGACGGCGGTGCTCCCAGGCCCACCAGCGGGTCCCTGCGCTCCAGGAGCCGCGCCACGTTGCGCTCGCCCAGGCGGTTGTACGTCATCGTCTCCACCTCCAGGCCCGGCACCAGCGCCTTCACCACGTGCACCTGGCGGCCCGGCGGCGACAGGTCCGCGACCAGGATGTCGAAGCCCTCTGCGTGCAGCTGCCTCACCACGTGGTCGCACCGGAGCGAGGGGTCCTCCACGGTGGGCGAACGGGGCAGGTCCTCGAAGCGCACCTTCTGGCGGATCATCAGCGTGCACGCCGTCAGCTCTCGCAGCGCCGAGGCTGGCAGCCGCGCCCACTCCACCATCGCGTTCAGCGCGCGCGGCTCCTCCGCGTCCAGGTCCACCCGCGGCACGAAGCGGTCCATGTATTCCGGCGGCGCCACCCGGGCCACGTGGCTCAGCGGCCCGTGCATGAACGCCTTGCGCGCGCGCGAACAGGCGTACTCCAGCAGCGCCTTGCGCAGCGCCCGGTCCCGGTCCGGGTCGGCCGCCTCTCCGCACGCCGTCACCATCAGCGGCTGGTCCCCCACGGACAGGTCGCGGCCCACCACGTACAGGTTCACCAGGCCGAAGTCCGTGCTGGCCAGCTTCGCCATCACCTCCACGCCCGCGCGGCGGTAGAGCTCCAGCAGCTCGCGCACGTCCGGCGCCAGGTCCGTGCCTTCCAGGTCCAGCTCCACGCCCTGGTCCATGGCGCGGTACATCAGCCCGTTGCCGTCGCGCTGGATGAGCTCCAGCAGGCCGTGCGCCAGCGCCTGGGGCCGCGTCAGCCCCGCGCCCTGGCCGTTGGTGATGGGGGTGATGAGCGGTGTTCTCCCCTGCAATTGCCCGGGGTGGATGGCGACGTATTCCTCCGGCACCAGCACCCGCTCCCCCGTGGACAGCCGCTGCATCTCCACCCAGACGAGCGGCAGGTCCGGTTGATACGGACTGCCCGCGGGCAGCCCCAGCGTGAGCGGATCCGCCACCGCGGTGGGACCTCTCGCGCGCACCAGCGCCTCGTAGCTGCCGTGCACGCGCGGCATTCGGTGCATCGCGAGCTCACAGAAGGTCTCCTCCACCAGCTCGCCCAGCGCGCCCACCCGCGCCTCTTCGTCCGTGCGGCCATAGCCGTTGCCGTGCAGCACCGCGCTCGAACCGCCCCCCAGCGCCAGACTGGCGGAGGCCACGGGAATTCCCAGCCGGTCGATGGGGTCGATGCGGAACATCTGCAGGGCGCCGGTGGACATGGCGTGGTGATACGCATCCAGGGCTCGGGCAATGCTCATGACAGTTCCTCCAAGGGCAGGGGACGGGTGTGCGGCATGCCCGAGAGCAGCCGGTCGAACAGCGCCAGCGCGTGCTCGCGGGTGACGCCTCGCGCGAACTCGAACGGGGTGAAGACGTTCTCGAACGGGAGCTGCTTGAGCACCGCGCGGTAGCGGCGCAGCTCGCCGTGGCTCAGCGGAATCGCGGAGTGGAAGCCCTTGTGGCACGACAGGCCCGTGGGCCTGCCTCGCGCGTCCAGGTCCACCTTCAGCGCGTCGCCGCAGAACAGTGAACGGGTGCGCGCGTCGTACAGCACCGTCTGGCCCTCGTAGTGGCCGCCCACGCAATGCAACGTCAGGCCCGGCGCCAGCTCATGCTCGTCATCCACCGGCCAGCGCACCTGGAAGGCCTTGCTGTACTGGACCGCGTCCCGGTGCAGCACGAGCAGCGGGTCGAAGTGCTCCTGCAATTGCCACAGCGCCCCGAAGCCGTGCGGGTGCGACGCGGACAGCACCTGGAGGCCGCCCATCACCTCGATGAACTCCAGCGCGGGCCGTGAGTACCAGGGCGCGCCCTCGAAGCAGACGTTGCCCTCGGGTCTGCGCAACAGCCACCCCGTGGAGCCCAGGCCGAAGGGCGGCGTGCAGGTGAAGCCCCAGATGCCGGGCAGCGCCTCCTCCCAGCGCGTGGTGAGCCGCTCCGACACCTGGCCCGCCGTCTGGAAGTCCCATCCGTCGCGCGGCAGCGCGTTGCGCACGTCCAGGCACGTGGGACAGCCCGTGGGCCGCTCGCTCGGGAAGCCCGGCTGCCACGTGCCGCAGTGGGTGCAGGCGTAGCGGGTCAGTGGCATGGCGGAAACGCCTTTCCGGCCTGCGTCGCCTGCGTCAGCAGCCCCACCAACCGCACGTCGCGCTCTGGCGCGAACGGCTGTGGCCGCCCCTCCAGCACGCACGTGGAGAAGACCTCCAGCTGGTGGAGGAAGGGGCTCCGGTCCTCTTCCGGCGAGAGGGGGACCCATGTCTCCTCTCCCGTCTTCGCGTCGATGAGCGACAGGGAGCCGCCGGGTGTCTGGCCCATCGTCTTGTAGGCCAGCGCTCGCGCCCGGGTGCCGATGAGCTCCAGCGTGCGCCGGGGGTACGCGTCCGGGCAGTTGTAGGCCACCTGCAACAGGCCCAGCGCGCCGCTCTTGAACTGGCCCATCAGCACCGCGCCGTCGTCCACGGCGTAGCAGTGCACGCGCCGCTGCGTCATGGCGGTGAGCGACTCCCACTCGTCGCCCAGCACCACCTCCAGCAGGTCCAGGCCGTGCGGTGCCAGGTCGATCATCGCGCCGCCGCCGGCCTGCTCCGGGTCGATGCGCCAGTTGTCCGGCGTCCAGTCCTCGGGCAGCCAGCAGGCGTAGTGGATGCGCGCCTGGGTGACGGTGCCCAGCACGCCCTCCTTCACCAGCATGCGCAGCTTGCGGTGCGCCGCGTGGTGGCGCTGGTCGAACGCGGTGGCGTAGTGCACGCCCGCGCGCTGGCACGCGGAGACCATGCGCAGGCCGTCGCGCGGCGTGACCGCCATGGGCTTCTCGCACAGCACATGCTTTCCCGCCGCCGCGCACACCTCCGTCATCGCCGCGTGCAGGTGGTTGGGCGTGGCGATGTAGACGGCCTGCACGTCCTTGTCCGCCAGCACCGACCCCAGCTCGGTGTAGCGATTCACGTCGTCCGCCGGGATGCGCATCAGCGCCTCCGCGTTCGCGTCGCACAGGGCCACCAGCCGCGCGTTGCTCGCGCCCTGGAGCGCAGGGATGACGTAGTCCCGTGCCACCCAGCCACAGCCCACCACCGCCCAGCCCAGTCTCCGGGGCCTCGGCTTCGCGTCGAACATGGTCACCGCCTGTTGGGAAGGTTCAGGAACCGCCGCTGGCTCATGGCCACACCGCCGCGTCGCGCAGGACGCCGTTGCCGAACGTCTGGAGCGGGCCGGGGTGGATCAGCTCCAGGTCCTCCATCGCGTGGCGCAGGGTGAAGCCCGCCGCTCGAGCGTGGGCCTCCAGCTCCAGCACCCGGTCCAGTGCGTCCGCGGCGTTGAAGGCGCGCGCCTCCGCCGAGTCCACGTTGCCGGTGAGCGCCAGCGCCTGCCGCACGACACCGGCCAGCCGCTCCGGCAGCGAGGACAGGGCCTTCTCCGTGAGGCGCTTCATGACGGGCTCCAGCAGGTCCCCCAGCAGCGCCTCCCCGCAGTAGCCCGCGTCCGGCAGCACCGCGTTGAAGAGGTGGTGCGAAAGCCCCGCCACGAAGGGCAGGGCAGGGGATGCGCTGAAGCAGGGCGCGACGAGCACCGCGCCCACCGCCACCGCGTAGCAGTGGTCCGCGTGGCCCTCCTGCGGTGACACGAGGATGCGCGGCCGGCCGGGGAACGTGGCCCCGGCGCGGGGTTGACGCACCAGCCGGTCCACGAACAGGGGCGGCGGCACGTGACATGCCTCCTCCGGTGTCTGCGAGAGCGCCACGGACAGCCGCTCCCGCAGGCCGGGGGCCAGCGGCCCGGTCATCGCCTCCAGGCCCCGGTGCAGCACCCGCGTCGCGTCCAGCGGGGACAGCCCCGCCCGCTGGAGGACGGCCATGTCCAGGCCGCCCAGCCGCACCGCCGCCAACGCGCGCGCCGTCTCCTGCAGCGCCACGATGCGTGGGTCCATGCCGGAGGCCAGCGCGGCCCAGGCCCGGCGGAAACCGTGCGCCGCCAGACCGTCCGGATGGTCCGGGGTGCGGATGCGCTTGAGGTCCATCAGCTCCGACAGGAGCGGGCGGAGCTCCGCCAAACGGCCAGGGGACGCCGTGTCACGCGCGGGTGCGTTCATGGTTCAACCCCTGATGCGTTCCGGAAGGCGCTCCACCTGCCGCGCGCTGCCCTTGGACAGCCATGTCATCAAGCGGCGCTGCTGCTCCGCCATGGCGTGCTCCACGGGCTCGCCGTCTTGCGACATGGGGGCCTTGAAGAAACAGCCCAGCGCGTCGATGACGCCGCACTCGCCCCGGCGCTTCGCCAGGTCCAGCGTGCGCGCCAGCTCCACGACGAGCGGCGCGGCGAGGATGGAGTCCTTGCAGAGGAAGTTGAGCTTCAGCTGCATGGGCTGCCCCAGGAAGCCCGTCACGTCGATGTTGTCCCAGGCCTCCTTGTTGTCCCCTCGCGGGCGGTAGTACTGGATTTGAACGACGTGGTCCTGGACCTTGTAGCCAAGGATGCTGTCCAGCGCGGCGCCCTTGGTGTCGAGCTTGTTCTGCTTCGACGCCGGGTCGTTGAGGGCCTCTCCGTCGCGGTTGCCCAGGATGTTGGTGGAGTACCAGCCGTCCACGTGCAGCGCGCGGTCGCGCAGCGCGGGCGCGAGCACCGTCTTGAGCAGCGTCTGCCCCGTCTTGCCGTCCTTGCCCGCGACGGGCGCGCCGGTGCGCTTCGCCAGGAGCAGCAGCGCGGGCACGTCCGCGGCGACGCTGGGCGTGAAGTTGGCGAACGGGAGGCCGTCCACGATGGCCGCGTACGCGTAGAGCATCGCGGGGCCGATGTCCGGGTCGTTCGCGTCCAGGGCCTTCTCGAAGGCCTCCGGCGTGGCGAACTCCGGACGGGTGAGGTCCACGGCCTTCTCCGTGGAGGCCAGGTTCACCACCACCACGCGCTCCAGCTGCTCACGTTGCTTGAAGCGGGCCAGGTCGTCGCGGATGGCCCGCACCTGTTCGCGCAGGGTGCGCGCCTTCTTCTCCGCGGTGCCGACGACGTTCTTGCAGAACTTCGCGTTGGAGGCCGCGGGCCACGGCCGCATGCGGCCCAGCGTGGGCGCCACCGCCTCCAACTGCGCCTCCGTCAGCACCGCGTGGTTGCGCGCCGCGTGCGCCAGGTCGTCCTCGAACAGGTCCCAGCCACCGAAGGTCAGCTCGCCGTACTCCACCAGCCCCAGGCCCTTCGCGTCCGCCAATGGCAGGCCTCGCGTGTCCACCCGTCCCCGGCGCAAGAGCTCCATGCCCGCCACCGCCGTGGTCGCCACCGCGCCGCCCAGTCCCACCACCGCCACGCCCAACCGCTCGTTGCCCGCCATGTGTGAAGCCCCTCCCCGCCGTTGTGCCCCGTGCTCTCGCGGCGACACTTCGGAAGCGCCCCAGGGTGACTGGCGCCCCCGAGGTTGGAGGCACCGGAGGTGCCCATTCGCCGTGAGAGTTTCGGGAAGGTCTCCACATGCCTGGAGGCTTTCAACTCAGCCCCCAGGCCGTGGCCACTGTCGGCTGATGGAGGACGGTCTCAGACGTGCCGCAGCTTCCACCCGCCGCGCCGGAAGAGGGCGGCGCTCGCCAGGCCGAGCGCTCCATACGTGACGGCGATGGCGATGAATGCGCCCGAGGGACCCAGGCCCAACGGATGGGAGAGGATCCACGCGAGCGGCAGCTGGAGGCCCCAGGAGAAGAGTGCGTTCACCACCGTGGGGGTGGTGGTGTCGCCCGCGCCGTTGAAGGCGTGGGGCAGCACGGTGACGAAGGCGTAGAGGGCCAGGCTGCAGCTGACGATGCGCAGGCAGCGCACGGCGTGCAGGCCCACCTCCGGCTCGGAGGTGAAGCGGTGGATGAGGGGCTCCGCGAAGAGGAGGAAGCCCACCGCCACCACGCCCAGGAACGCGAGCGTGTAGAAGCTGGCGCGCCACGCGGCCCGCTCCGCGCGGTCGGTGTCGCCCGCGCCCAGGCTCTGACCCACCAGCGTGCCCGCCGCGTGGGACAGGCCCCATGACGGCTGCTGCGCGAAGAGCAGGATGCGCATGGCCAGCGTGTAGCCCGCGAGCGCGGTGCTGCCGAAGGTGGCCACGATGCGCATCAGCACCAGCCAGCTGGACATGCCCAACAGCGACTGGAGCGTGGCGCCTCCTGACAGCTTCAGCAGCGAGCGCAGCGTGGACACGTCCACGCGCAGGTGGCGGCGGCGCAATTCCAGACGCCCGCTGCCCTTGAGCAGGCGGTACACCTGATACAGCACGCCGGTGGAGCGCCCCACGGTGGTGGCCAGCGCGGCGCCGGTGACACCCAGTGCGGGCACGGGGCCCAGGCCGAAGATGAACAGCGGCGCGAGCACGATGTTCACGGAGTTGGCCAGCCACAGCGCGCGCATGGACGTGGCCGCGTCCCCCGCGCCGCGCAGGATGGCGCTGATGAGGAACAGCAGCATGATGATGGGATAGCTGGCCAGCATCAGCCGCGTGTAGCCCGCGCCGTGCTCCACCACGCCCGGCGCGGCGCCCAGGGCCATGAGCAGCGGACGCGCGAAGAAGCTGCCCGCGAACGCCAACGGCACGGCCAGCGCGAGTCCCAGGCCCAGGGCCTGCACCGCGGTGCTCGCGGCGCGCTCCGGATCCTTCTGCCCGATGCGGCGTGCGATGAGCGCGGTGGCTCCGATGGACAGACCCAGCGGCAGTGTCTGGAGGAGCGTGAGCATGGACTCGGTGAGGCCCACGGTGGCGATGGCGTCCGCGCCCAGGCGCGACACGAAGAGCACGTCCACCAGGGCGAAGACGGACTCCATCACCATCTCCAGCACCATGGGCACGGACAGCAGCAGGAAGGCGCGATCCACGGGCCCGGTGGCCAGGTCCTCGGTGGAGCCCTTCACCGCCAGCCACAGGGAGGCAAGGAGGCCCCTGGCTCCAGTGGTGGAGGGGGCGGCGTCCGGGGCGAGGGTTTCAGGCGGGGGTTGCGTCATGGATTGCGCGTTGCAACGGGACGCCTTCCGCCTTTCATCCCTCACGGTTCCCCGCTCGCCAGCGCGTGCGGACGGGTAGATTGAGGGCATGGCTTCCGGTCCCCGCGTCCTCCTTCTCGCCGAGCGCTTTCCCCCTGACATCGGAGGGCTCGCGCGCAGCGGGGCGCGCACCGCGGGCTCGCTCGTGCGGCTGGGCGCACGCGTGGACGTGGTGGCCTGGACGCGCACGGCGCAGCCCGGAGCGCTGGAGACGGTGCCGGACGCGGGGGACGTGTCGCCGTTCGCGAAGGGCGTCACGCTGCACCGGATGGGGTTGTTCGGCAGCGCGGACCTGTCCATGCAGCACACGCTCGATGTGCTCGGCCACCTGCACTCGCGGCGGAAGTATGACCTGGTGTGGGGGCACTACCTGTACCCGCCGGGCTTCCTCGCGGTGGTGTTCGCGCAGAGCGCGGGGCTGCGATCCATCCTCAGCGCGCGGGGCAATGACGTGGATCAGCTGATGTTCCCGCCCGGAGACTTCGCCCGCCTGCTCTGGACGATTCAGCGGGCGGACGTGCTCACCGCCGCGTCCGCGGACCTGGGCCGGAAGATGGCGATGCTGCTGGGCCGAGACCCGGGCGTGGAGGTCATCCCCAACGCGGTGGACACGGCGCTGTTCTCACCGGGACCGGCGGACGCGGCCCTGCGCGAGCGATTGGGCATCCAGCCGGGCGAGGCGGTGCTCGGCTTCTCTGGAGAGCTGCGCCACAAGAAGGGGCTGCCGTTCCTCTTGTCCGCGCTCACGGAGGTGCGGCGCGTGCGGCCCGCGTGCCTGCTGGTGATTGGCGAGGTGCGCGCCCGGGACGCGGAGCACCTGGTGGCCTACCGGGCGGAGCATCCGGAGGACGCGGCGCGCATCATCATCTCCGGCGCGCTGGAGTCCCCGGAGCTCATCGCGGAGCACCTGCGGCTGTGTGACGTGTATCTCCAACCGTCGTTGTGGGAGGGCATGCCCAACGCGCTGCTGGAGGCGATGGCGTGCGCGCGGCCGGTCATCGCCAGCGACGCGGGCGGCATCCCGGAGGCGGTGGAGTCCGGGGTGAATGGCTTCATCGTGGAGAAGGCGCTGCTCAACCACCTGGGACAGGCGTGCCTGGACGTGCTGGGGATGCCCGAGGCGAAGCGCGCGGCGCTGGGGGCCGCGGCGCGCGCGCGAATCGAGGCGGGCTTTCAGGCGGACGCGGAGGCGGCGGTGTTGTCTCGCGTGCTGACTCGCGCGATGCCCAGGTCGTCCGAGTAGGCGTTCACGAGCGCCTCCTGCGCGCGGCCCCACGGGAAGTCGCGCTCCACGCGGGCTCGGGCGTTGGCGCTCATGGCGGCGACGAGGGCGGGATGGGCGATGAGGTCCTTCACGGCCTCCGCGATGGCCTTGGGCGAGCCGGGGCGGATGCGGTAGGCCTCGGTGGCCTCCGCGAGCGCGCGCACCACGGGCAGGTCGCTGACGACGACGGGCGTGCCGGTGGCCATGGCTTCGAGGAGCTTCAGGGGGCAGCAGCCCTGCACGCAGTTGCGGTCGTTCACGGGCAGCGGCACGAGCACGACGTCGCAGGCGTGGTGCAGCCGGGCGAGCTCTTCCTGGGGCAGGGGTTCGAGGATTTCAACGGCGCCCTGGAGCACGAGGTCTCCGCACCGGTCCAGGAGGGCGCGGCGCGCGTGCTTGCGCAGAGGGCCCACGAGGGTGAGGGTCACGGGCAGGTCGCGGCGCAGGATGCGACAGGCCTCGATGGCGTGGTGCACGCCCTGCCACGCGGTCATGGTGCCGCTGTAGAGCAGGCGCACGGGACGGCCGGCTTCGGGGGGGCGTGGAGGTGCGTAGCGGAACACGTCCAGGTCCACGCCGTTGGGGATGACGCGCAGGCGCTTCGGATCCGCGCCGCGTGAGAGCAGGTGCTCGGCGGTGACGGCGCTGGGCGTGACGAGGAGGTCCGCGGCCTGGAGGCAGGCCTCTTCCTGCGCGAGCAGCTTGCGCATCAGCTCCATGTCATCGGAGACATCGGGATGGTGGTACTTGAGCTCGATGGAGGGCAGGCCGTTGACCTCGTAGACGAGCGCGTCGGTGAGGGCGGCCTTGCGCCGGGCGATGGGGTAGCCCTCGAAGATGGAGCGGACGTGGACGACCGTCGCGCGCGGCCGACCCCTCCACCACGCACCCAGGTGCGAGCGGAACGTCAGCGCCTGGGCGACCAGGTCTTTCCCGCGGGCACCCAGCGGGTGGTAGGTGATGTGGGGACCCAGGGCAGGCGGGGGAGCGCCCGGCGCGTCGCCGATGGCCACGAGGTCCACCGGGCCAAACGCGGCGCCCAGGGCCTCCACGAAGGCGCGGATGTGCACGGCGGCGCCCTTGGGCGCGGGGAAGCGGTCGAAGGACGCGTAGACGATTCCAGAGGAGGCCACGGAAGGGTGCTACCGCGACGGCGGGCCGGCGGCAAACCGGGCGGTCCGGAGTTCGGGCAGGATGGCGCGCATGCTCATGAGCTCCGTGGTGATGGTGGCGCTGTTCACGGCCGCGCCCGCTCCCAAGTCCCAGCCGCTCACGTGGAAGGTCACTGGCTCCGATGTGACGTTCGAGATGTCCTCGAAGGACCTGCGCGCCCTGCGCGGTGGCAAGGAGGTCTTCGGCCTCCTGTCCCGCAAGAAGGGCTTCCTGGAGGACCTGAAGCCCGACCCGGAGGAGACCCGGGACATGTCCGACTGGGAGGCCTACCACTCCTTCAAGGTGCTGTCGGTCGTGGGGCCCTGGGCGAGCTACGAGGAGTCCAGCTCCGGCTACACCGGCGGCGCCCACCCGTATGCTCACTCCGGCTACGTCACCTGGGACGTGACGAAGGAGCACGGCGCCTTCAACCTGCTGGACGTGTTCCCGGAGAAGGACGTCCTCCAGGCCCTCAAGGCCGACAGCTTCGTGAAGGAGCACATCGACGACGCGAAGGCCTTCAACGACGCGAAGACCGTGGCAGGCCTGATGGAGATCCTGAAGCCCGGCGAGGACTGCGTGGGCTTCAACTCCTCCGGCCTGGACAACGTGAAGCGCTCGGTCGCCTTCCACCACGTCGAAGGCGACAAGGTCGCCGTGCGCATCGCGTTCGCCTACGACAACGAGTCCTGCCGCGGGAACATGTTCGTGGTGGGCGTGCTGCTGCCCATCCCCGAAGCGCTGAAGCCCGCCCTGGAGCGCGCCCGCACGCGCCAGGAGGGCTTCCTCATGAAGGACGCCAGGAGCGCCAAGGCGCCCTCCCTGAGCTTCGAGTGGGAGGGCGCTGACGCGAAGAAGCCTTGATCAGGCCGGCCGCTCCACGTTGCCGTCCGCGTGCCGCGCGAAGCGGCCTTCTTCTCGCGCGTGCACCGGGTCGTGGCTGGGCCAGGGCCAGCCGCCGAAGCCCGTGCGCTGGTAGTCCGCGAAGGCCTGCTGAATCTCCTGCCGCGAATTCATCACGAACGGGCCGTACTGCACGACCGGCTCGCCAATGGGCCGCCCCTGGAGCAGCAGCAGCTCCGCCGTCTCCGGGCCGTTCTCCAGCACCACGTCCACGTCCGCGCGCAGCTCGATGGCGTTGCGCGCCGGCACCGCCCGGCCGCCGACCTTCATCCCAGCGCCCAGGAAGAAGTAGAGCATCCGGTTCGTGCCGCGCTTCGCGGCCGGCAGCGTCCAGCGCGCACCCGGCTCCATCTTCAGCGTCCAGATGGCCACGTCCGCGTCCGCGTTCGCGGCCCAGGACTTGGGCGGCGACGGAGGCGCCTGGATGTCACCCAGGTTGCCCGCCACCACGGTGATGTTCGTGGCGCGGCCCGCGTCGTCCTTCGCCACGTGGCGCGGGATGACGTTGTTCCACAGCATGGAGAAGTGCGCGGGCACCATCTTGTTGGCGCGCGGCAGGTTGAGCCAGATTTGAAACAGCTCGATGTGGTTGCCCTGGTCCTGCTTGAGCAGCGGGAACATCTCCGAGTGGTTGATGCCGCCGCCCGCGGTGAGCCACTGCACGTCGCCCCCGCCGAAGCGCGCCGCCGCGCCCAGCGAGTCCGAGTGGTCCAGCAGCCCGTTGCGCACGATGGTCACCGTCTCGAAGCCCCGGTGCGGGTGCTGCGGGAAGCCCGGCACCACAGTGCCGTGGTACATGTTCCAGCCGTCCCGCCCCGCGAAGTCCTGGCCGATGTCCCGGCCCGTGAGCGACGCCTGCGGCCCCAGCTTCTCGTTGCCCTGGGGGTAGCGGTCGTCATGGTGCACGCAGAAGAGGAACGGATCCGGCGTCCGCCACGGGGTGGGGGACGGCCCGAGCGGATCCACGCGGACCACGGCTTCCGGTTGCTGCGCTTGCTGACTCATCTTCGACTCCTCTGCCTTTCCCGAGCCGCGTGAACACCCCGCGACGGTGGTGACACCCGCCGCCGCGATGAGCTTCAGCGCTGCCCTCCGGCTCACTTCATCCACGGTCCACCTCGCGCTCCATGCCGTTGGGGCCGCCCATCCTACCTAACGTCCCCGCCTTCCCGGCGCTTGGCCTGCCTGCATGGTCGGCGGTTCACCCCTGGTGGGACGGCCCGGAGGCCCCTACGCTCGCGCGCGGGTCCGCCCGACGGGCATCGCAGGGAGTCCACCGCCTTGGCGGTCAACATCAGCCGCTTCCACGAAGTCTTCCGCTACCAGTCCCGCGCGCCGGTGCCGGACCTGCTCGAGGACATGGAGGTCCTTGCCCATCTGGACGCCCGCGCGGAAGGGCAGCGGCGTGCGCTGGCGTGGTCCGGGGGGTGCACCGTGATTTCGGGCGGGGGGATGGCCGTCCTGACCTACATCT
>NZ_RAWF01000174.1:0-21080 GCF_003612075.1 Corallococcus sp. CA041A | reverse complement strand
CAGGTAGCTCTTCCCCGTGGACGGCGACTGGTAGGTCAGCGTCATCCCCGCCGCCATCGAGCACCTCACCACGTAGCGCATCACCATCTCCGCCGTGGCGGGGTCCTGGTGGAACCAGGTCTGGAATGCGTTCGTGGACAGGCCATTCACCGTCAGGCCATTCACAGTGAGGCCATTCACTGTCAGCCCATTCACCGTGAGGCCATTCACTGTCAGCCCATTCACCGTCAGCCCATTGGAGGAGACGAGCGCGTCCGGGGACTGGCCCATCACCTCCGTGGCTTCGTCGATGGGAGCACCGCAGCCCACCAGCGCCGCGGCCAGACAGAAGAGCGCCGTCCAGGGGGAGGAACGGAATGAAACATTGCGAGGGGGATTGAGCTGCATGGGGACTGCCTCCGCGTGAGGGCCTCACGAGCCGTGCGGCCTGATCAACCGGTAAACGCACTCCGACGAAGCGAGCAGCACCCCTGCCCTCCCGGCCCATCCCCTTCGGTCCTTCGCACAACACGCGCGGCGTGCGGCGGCGGACGCTCCCTCCCTCAGCGCATGGCTGCGAACGCTCACCCCTTCCAAAAAGGTCAGGCAGTCCGCGTCCTGCTCCGGCCGGCCTTCGCCTTCGCCTTCGGGCGCGGCGGCCGAGGCAGCCGCACCGTGAACGTCGTGCCGTCCTTCTGCGTCGACGTCACCTCCACCGTCCCCCCGTGGGCCAGGACAATCTCCTTCACGATGAACAACCCCAGCCCCAGCCCGCTGTTGCGCCGGCCGCCCTGCTCACGCTCGCCCTCGCCCTGGTGGAACGGATCAAACAGCCGCTCGCGCAGCTCCTCCGGGATGGGCGCACCGGGGTTCTGCACCTCCAGCACCTGGTGCTCGCCCTTCGCCCAGCAGCGCAGGAACACCGGCGAGTCCGGGCTGCCGTGCTCCAGCGCGTTGCCCACCAGGTTGGAGAGCACCTGCGCCAGCCGCTCCGCGTCCCACTCCCCTTCCGCCTTGCCGTCCACGTCCACCGCCACCGCGCGGTCCGGGTACGCCGCGGACAATTCGTCCACCACCTGCTGACACACCGCCCCCAGGTCCGTGGGGGCCTTGCGCAGCGGGATGCCGCCGGCCAGCCGGGCGCGCGTCAAATCCAGCAGGTCCGCGATCATGTTCCCCATGCGCGTCGCGGAAGACTCAATCCGCTGCGCATGCTGACGGTGCTGCTCCGGCGTGCACTCCAGCGGCCCCCGGCGCTTCTGCGCCCGCGCCGACAGCACGATGGCGTTGAGCGGGTTGCGCAGGTCGTGCCCCAGGATGCCGATGAAGCGCTCGCGGAAGCGCGCCTCCTCCACCATCGTCTCCATCTGGCGGGTGCGCTCGGTGACGTCCATCATCGAGCCAATCATCCGCACCGGGCGCCCCTCGTCGTCGCGCGCCAGCACGCCCCGGTCCAGGACATGCGCCCAGCTGCCGTCCGCGCGTTGGAAGCGGTACTCCTCGCTCCAGACGTCGCCCGTGGACGCGACGAACTCCACCAGCCGGTCCACCACCCGGTCCCGGTCGTCGTCGTGCACGCGCTCGCCCCACCAGCCCAGCTTGTGCTCCAGGATGGACGTGGCGTGGCCGAACGCGTTCCCCGTGCCCGGGTCCCACCGCACGTGGTCCGTGGCGAAGTGCCAGTCCCACAGCACGTCATGCGTGGCGCGCGTCGCCAGCCGGTAGCGCTCCTCCGCCTCCCGCAGCGCGCTCACCGTCTGCTCCGCCCTGGCCAGCGCCGCCTCCACCTCCTGCCGCGCCGCCCGCTCCCGCTCCGCCTGATGCGCGTCCGCCGCCTGGCCCTCGTCGCGAGGTAGCAGCCACAGCGCCAATCCCTCTCCGTGCCGCACCACCACGTACCGCCGCCCCGCCGGGTCCCCCGGCAGCAGGCCCACATGCGGAACACCGCGCATCAGCACGCGCACGAACGTCGCCACGTCGAACAGCGCGGCGCCCTCCCGCGTCCACAGGGACACGTGACGGCCCAGCTCCAGGGAGCGCACCCAGCCCTCCGCCGGGACGTTCATGGACGTCCAGCGGAAGTCGAGCGCTTCGCCTGTCTCCCCGTGCAGCGGCTCGAGGAGGACGCAGGGCGTCTCGCTGTCAGCGGGCAGTTCCCATGCCGGAGCCATTCCCGGCCCCCAGGACAAACCCATCATCGTGCTCCCCCCGACGCTACAGGTCTGTTCCCCCACCCTTCACGTCGGTGCCGGGCAGGCTGGAAAAACCCGCGTCTCACGGAATACTGACACATCTGGCCAAGAGTGGAGCAGCCCTGGAGGGCAGGGTGCGCGAAAATCGGTTCACCCCCGAGCAGTGGACCTGCCCTTCAGGACAGGTCAGTACCGGCCCTTGACGCCAATGATGGGCAGGGCAATGGGCAGTCCCACCGCACTCTTGGTCAGGGGTTGCCGGCTGTAGCCGCCGCCCAGGTAGTCGAAGCCCAGCGTCTCCGTGTTGAGGGTGACGTTGAGCATGTCCAGATAGGCCTCCAGGGTGAACGTCTCGTAGGCCCAGGCCTTGGAGACGCGCAGGTCGAAGCGGAAGAAGGGCGGCAGCCGGTCCACCTGATCGCGATCCACCTGCACCCACGCGGGGCGGCCGTCTGAGTCCACGCCCTCGCGGTGCGTCTGGCTTCCCAGGGTGCCGTACTCCGGGCGTCCGCTGTTGAAGTGGAGCACGCCTCCCAGGGTGATGTTGTTGGAGAACTTGTGGCTGACCACCAGGTTCAAGATGTGTGTCTGGTCGAACGCGAAGGGCAGGTCCGCGGAGTCCTCGGAGATGGCCCGACCTGACGAGTCATATCGATAGAAGGTGGTGCGCCGCGTGCTGCGCTGGAGGCTGTACGAAAGCCAGCCGAACCAGTTGTTCCCCAGCGGGTAGCGGATGAGCAATTCCAACCCATACGCCAGGCCATGGCTGGTGAAGTCCGGGATGTCCCAGTCGTCCCGGCTGACAGGCGGTCTATCGACGTCGATCTGCCGCGCGCGCACCCGGCGGAAGCCGTCCTGGCGAGGCGGGCCCCCACCGGGCGGAGGCTCAACGACGTCCGGGGCCCCCGGGTCTCCGATGTCGTCCGTGAGGCCCTCGTCGGAGAAGGGCGTGAGCTCGATGGTGCGCAGCATGGGGTTCACATAGACGTCCAGCCCCACCTCCCACTTGTCGAAGGCCTTCCACTCCACGCCCGTGGAGAGCTGCACGCCTTCCTGGAGGCCCAACAACAGACTGCCCACGTCCACCACCGGCAGGCTGATGAGGGTGGTGGGCGGCTGGTGGAAGATGCCGGCGCCGCCCTTGAGCGTCACGGTGTCGGTGAGCCTGTGGCGCACGGTGAGGCGCGGCTCGATGACCTTGTGGTCGAAGCCGCCGGACAGGTGGTAGCTGTCCAGGCGCAGGCCGGGCACCACCGTCCATCTGTCATTGGGCGTCCACACGGTCTCCGCGTACGCGCCGGTGAAGGTGGCCAGCGCCACGGGCACGCGCACCGTGTCCTCCTCCACCGGTTGGCCGTTCTCCACCGTGAGCACGTCCACGATGGCGCGCTTGTGCTCCAGGTCCGCGCCCGCGCGCAGCAAGAGCCGCTCATCCAATGGCACGCTGTAGCCCAGGCGCCCGGAGAAGTTGTCCTGGTCGATGTAGATTTCGTTCCCGTTGTCCGGCCCGCGAGACACGACAGCGAAGCGGTCCAGGCCCCACGTCCCGCCAATCTCGAGCTCACCCTTGCCCAGCGGGTGGCGGCCGCGCAGGTCCACGCGGTGGAAGGCGACGGACTGGAGCGCGGTGTCGCCCTGGTCGTCCTGCGCCTCCGAGCCGAACGTGTCCGACGAGCCAAAGGCAAACAGCCGCAGCTTGCCCTGCCCCACGTCCTGCTCCACGCGGGCCTGGTAGTCCCAGAAGTCCAACACCACCTTTGGATTGGTGCGGCCCGGGGGCGGCGGGTCCTGCAACTGATTGGCCGCCAGCGCGATGATCCACGGCGTATAGGAATAGCGGCCCGCGAGGCTGACGTTGGTGCCGGTGGACTTGAAGGGCGTCTCGATGAAGAAGCCCGCGTTGATGAAGTCCGCGTAGGCGCTGCCGTGCACGCGGTCATCGCGAGGCCGGGTGAGGCGTCCGTCGATGGCGCCGCCCATCAGCCGGCCGTACTGCGGCGGCGGCGAGCCCGGATAGAAGTCGATGGCGTCCAGGAAGTCCGGGTGGATGACCGCGGGCCCCAGGAACAGGTGGAAGAGGATGGGGATGCGGATGCCGTCCAGGAAGTAGCCGGTGGACGCGGGCTGGCTGCCGCGCACCACCGGGTACGCCACGCCGGACAGCATGCTGCCCACGCCCGGCAGCAGCATCACCACGCGGAAGGGGTCGCCCATGGTGCCGGGCACTTCCCGCAGCTCCGCGTCGTGCAGCGTGATGCGGCTCACCTCCGTGCGCTCGCGGTCGCCGCGCACCACCGTCTCGTAGGGGTTCAGCACGAGCGGCTCCAGGCCGTAGACGACCTCCAGCGACTCGGTGGACTTCAGCGCCTCGCGGAACAGGCCGGGCTTGTGGCCGGGGGCGAACACGCGCACCGCCTGACCGCCCGTAGGGAAGCGCGCCTCGAAGCGGCCGTTCTCGTCCGTCTGCACCGGCGAGTCCGGCGCCGCGTCCGACACCAGCGTCGCCCCAATCAACGGCCGGCGGTTGCCCTTCTCCCGCACCAGGCCCTTGAGGGTGATGGGGCCCTGCGGCATGGGAACGCCGCCGTCCGCGCTGGAGGCCATCGGGACGGGGGCCTCGAAGCGGTACTCGAAGAACAGGCGCACAGCGACGGGCTGGCCCTCCATCATCGCGGGAGAGAAGCGCAGGGACGGCGCCGCGTGCAGCGCGGCTTCGTTGAGCAGCGGGTGCACGCCGTCCACCAGCGTGGCGGAGTCCACCTCGCCCGCCTCGTCCACCAGCAGCTCCAGCTTCACCGTGCCCGCCACGCCCTCGCCCACCAGCCGGGGCGGGTACGGCGCGGGCGAGTCCCTCACCAGCGAGGGCGGCACGAAGGCCGCCAGCGAGGGGCCTCCGTCCGTGCCAGCAGCCGCCGCACCAGGCTCCACCGCCCAGCCGCCATCGGTGGTGCGCTGGAGGTCCGCCTCCTTCGAGACCGAGCCCGTGCCCCCGTCCTGGGGGCCGTCCCCTTCCGTCCACGGCGCGCCCATGTTCCGCGGGGCAACGCCGGGGGTGAGGTTCTCCTCCGTGACGGGCAGGCCCGCGTCCAGGGTGTCGCCCAGCCGGGCACTGCCAGGGTCCGCTTCAGGAGATTGGGCTTGAGCCGGCCACGACAGGCACAGGCAAAGCACCAGCGCGGCGGCGTGCCAGGGGGTGCTCCTCTTCGCGAAGGTCATGGGCGATGGCGTTCGTGCAAGGAAGGTCCCGGCCAGCATCCATGAGGCCAGGGGATGTCCTCCCTGACAAGCGCTGCTCCGTGACGCGTGCCATCACCGCCCGCCCGGGGCCGTGCGGGCAACGGACCTTTTCCGCTGGAGGACATTTGCACTCCGCGTCACGTCTCGCCGTGGATGACGGGACCGCTCCCCGGGACAGGGCGCCCCATTTCAGATCCATCCCCACCTTCCAGGAAGTCGCCCTTTCCCATTCCCGGACGCCATGCCCATGGTGGAACGCCCCAACCCTCCCAGAGCACTCTCCAACGACATGCACCAAGGCAGGGTTCGCGTGGCGCCCGGCGTCACGCGAGCCCGCTTATGATTCCCCCGCCGTCCCTGCGCTACCTTCCTCACGGACTGCTCGCGTCACTGCTGTTGGGCCTGATGTTGATGCCGCTGCTCTTCCCGCCGTCACTGGCGCGCGCGGGCAATGAAGGACCGGACACGTTCATCGACGAAGGGCCCCCCGGGGCCACGCCCTCCAGGGAGGCCACCTTCGTCTTCACCGCCACCACGCTGAAGCCCGTGTTCTGGTGCTCGCTGGACGGCAGCCTCTACATCCCCTGCGAATCCCCATGGCGCCTGAAGGACCTGCCCGTGGGCGAGCACACCCTGGACGTGTACGCGGTGGACGTGAACACCGCGCAGCGCGACTCCACCCCGTCCGGCTGGGTATGGCGGGTGACGAAAGCCGACCCGCGCGCGGGCACGGCCCGCCCGCCCGCGTCCGCGCCCTGAAGGCCCCTTAGCGGCGCGTGGGCAGGATGGCGCTGGCCACCAGGCTCATCAGCTTGAGCTGGGGGCGCGGCAGCCGTCGCACCGCGCGGAGCAGGCGGCGCATCTCCGGCAGGTCGTCCTTGTCCGTGGAGTCCTCCTCCCACAGCCCCGCGCCCGCCGCCGCCGCCAGGGCCAGCCCCAGGGACGCGTCCGCGGACAGCTGCAGCGCCAGGCACAGGCGGAACAGCGTGGGGACGCTGGGCATCATCTTGCCCCGCTCCAGCCGGCCGTAGACCTCCGACGCGATGCCGACGCGATCCGCCACGTCCGCCTGCGTGAGGCCAGCCCGCAGCCGCGCGGCCCGGGCCGCCGCCCCCACGCTGACCGCCAGCTTGCGCTCCAACTGCCGCCGCGACAGCGCCGCCGCCGACGCGGGCGCCACACGGGGCTTCTTCCGGAGGCGGCCGGAAGCGAGAGGACCTCGGGGGTGGGTTTTCACCACATCAACCTTGCACGTGACGTCCGGTGGGGTGGCCGCAAGGCTCGCGACCCCTCCACCGCCGGAGCGGTTCAGAGGTCGTTATAACCCGCCACGTCAGTCGGGCCCATCCCTATATGGCAGGTAGTCCTGCATTCCCTCGCCCACGGGAAGCGCGTCGTTCATGGCGCCATTAGCCCACATGAAACGACACGCGAATCCTGGAAGGTCTGGGAGATTGTCCGGGTTCGGGGCCCCGGGGTTGCGCCGGGGGGTCAACCGTCCGTCGTGGCGACGCGCTCCCAGCCATCCGGGTAGTGCGTGACGAGCCCCGTGGCGTCGGTGTCCACCTCGGCGACGAAGGCGCCTCCCGCGCTCTCGTAGCGGTAGCGGGTGGAGGACAGCCGGGTGTAGCGCTGCTCCAGCCGCTCCAGGGACAGGTCCGGCAGCCGCACCCACGCGGCCGTCACGTCCCGGGACTGGCCTGGTTCCAGCCCCAGCCGGCGGATGGGCAGGGTGTTGGTGGAGGGGGTGACGCTCAGGTCCACGTCCACGCACCCGCGCAGCTCCGGCACCTCGCGTCCGTCTCGCCACCAGCGCTGGTGGTCATCCACCTGGAGCACCAGCGTGCGCCGCGTGCCTCCCTGGTGCACGGCCAGCCGCACCTCGCGCGTGTGCCAGTCCGGGTCGCACGCCACGGTGTAGCGCACGAGCAGCGGAAGCCCCTCGCCCACCAGCACCACGGTTCCGGTGAAGAGGGGCCCTTCGGCGGACTCCCACAGCTCGAAGTGCTCGGTGCCGGGAGACTCCAGGCGCCGCCAGGTCAGGGCTTGCAGGCAGCGGCCCTCGGGCGCTCCGCCGGGCCGGGCGGTGCGCGCCGTCATGGGACGGGCGGCCTCACGGCGCGCCACGTCCGGCGTAGAGGCAGTCCAGGGCCTCGTCCAGCAGGCACAGGGCGGCGTCGCTCCAGCCGCGCAGCCGCTGCTGGGGCGTGGGGCGGCCCACGTGGGGGATGAGCTGCGCGTCGGCGGCGTCCTCGATGAACTGCGCCTGCTGCTCCGGGTTGAGCTCCGCCCAGCGCCGGTGACCCACGGCCTTGCGCCAGTCGTAGCCGTCACCCAGGTATTGCGCGGCGAGCGCACCGCTCAGGTAGCCCGTGCCGCCGTGCTGGTGCTGCCACACGTGCGTGAGCTCGTGCACCAGCAGCCGGAAGCCCACCGCGCCGTAGCCGGGCGGGATGAAGAGGACGTCGCCGTGGGCGAACGCGCGGCCCGGCAGGCCCAAGAGGCCCAGGGCGCCTTCCTTCACGCGCACGCAGCGGTAGTCCAGGCTGTCGCCGAAGATGGGACGCAGCCGGTCCACCTCCGCGTCCGTCAGCCGGCGGCCCACGGGCTCCAGGCCCGTCACCACCTGCACGGCGGACAGCACGCGCCCGCCCAGCATCAGCACCAGGTCCACCGGCACCTGCGCCACGCGGAACAGGCAGCGCTTGAGCTGGGGCAGCCCGTCGCGGGAGCGCCCCGTCGCGCAGCGGGCCATGCCGCTGGCGAAGAGCATCAGCGCCAGGTACGCGCTGCGCGCGGCGCCCGCGGACGCCCCGGCGATACCGGTGAACAAACCGTGGCCCGCGTCCGCCACCCGCGCCGTCAACGGCGCCAGGCGGGGAGCGTCACCACGGCGGGAGTCACGGACTGCTTGCGGATTGAGCGAGGTGGGAGACCCCAAGGACCCTCTCCAAGAGCGAGCGCAGCTCACCGGCGCGCCAGGGCCGGCCGAGTGCGAAGTGGGTGTCACAAGCCGTCAGGAAGGTGGCGCTCGCTTCAGGACGGAAACCAGAGGACAGGAGGATGCGCGGACCGTGGAAGCCCCGGTCCACCAGACGGCAGAGGAAATCGCTCACGACGCGGCGATCCGCGTCCAGGTCCAGCACCAGCCCGTCCACCGCCACGCCCATGTCCAGCCGCCGGTCCGCCGACGTCGCCCCCAGCGACGTCACGATCCGGCACGCCAGTCCCACCTCACGCGCCACCGCCAGCCGGACCTCCGGGGCCTCGGAGACCACCAGCAGGACCGGCGCCGCCTTCCCCGTCCGGGGCGAAGCGACCGGGACCCGGGCCCCGCGCCGCGCACCCGGGACCGCGGGCGCCGTGGGACGGCTGAAAGCGAATTCCGGGACAAGGAGGGAAGATGGTGCGGTGGACACGCCCCAAACAATAAGCAGCAAGAACGGAAATATCAAGCTTGGCTTGAATCACCGTCAGAACGGGGAGCTCCTACCAGGGTGAGGGATGCGATCTCCGGGGCGGGGCCCAGGCGCAAGGGGGGGCCCCAGTAGCCCGTGCCGCGGTGCGTATAGACCCGGGTCCCGGCGACGGTGGCCAGGCCCTGGACGACGGGCTGCTGGAGCTTCACGAAGAACATGAAGGGGAAGATCTGCCCGCCGTGGGTGTGGCCGGACAGCTGGAGGTCCACGCGCAGGCCCTGCAGGGACAGGGCGGTGCGGGGCTGGTGGGCCAGCAGCAGGCGGGGCACGTCCGGCGGGGCGCCAGCGAGCGCGAGGTCGGGGCGGCTCTCCAGGGGCGGATCGATGTGGCCGGCGTCGTGGTCGGTGACGCCGGCGACGACGAGCTTCGCGCCGTCGCGCTCCACGACGCGGTGCTCGTTGGTGAGGACGGTGATGCCCAGCCGGGCGACCTCGGCCATCCAGGCGCGGGCGCCGTGGTAGAACTCGTGGTTTCCGGTGACGTAGTAGACGCCCAACGAGGCCTCGAGGGACGCGAGCGGCGTCATCTGGTCGCGCAGCTCCTCCACGGAGCCGTCCACCAGGTCGCCGGTGATGGCGACGATGTCCGGCTTCAGGGCGTTGACCTGATCCACCACGCGCTGGAGCCACACGCCGTCCAGGGTGGGGCCCACGTGCACGTCGGACAGCTGCACGACGCGCAAGCCCTCCAGGCCCGGGCCCAGGTCCTTGAGCGCCACGGTGGTGCGCTCCACGCGGGCCTTGCCGCGCGCGGTGACGAAGGCGAAGGCCACGGCGGGCACGACGGTGCCCAGCACGGCGGCCGCGCGGCCCCGGGCGAGCGCGTGCATGTCCGTGACGGTGCCGGACAGGGACAGCGCGGCGCCGACGACGTCCGAGGCCAGCACGGCGGTGAGGAAGATGCCGAACGCGCCCAGCCAGAGGTACGCGCCCCACTGGATGACGCGGGAGAAGCCGGTGGCCTCACGGCGCGCGGCGCGGAAACCCGCCAGCAGGATGAGGAAGCAGAAGCCCAGCAGTCCCCAGCCCACGGCGGCCCAGGGGGCGGGCCAGCCGGGCGCGGTGAAGAGGCGCAGGCCGATGTAGACGTGCAGCGCGACGGGCAGGCCCAACCCCAGGAGGAGGGACAGCACCGACCGCCAGCCCGGAGCCCCGGCCGGGCGCCGGGCCCGCCGCGATGAAGCTTCTTCCGAGGACACGTCCGTCGTCACGCGCGCCACCCTGTCGTCCCGGGAGCCGGGACGCCTTCGAGCGCGGGAAGATAACGGCCACCCCCACGCCGCGCCCGCCAGCCCCGCCGGACGCCTGGCGGGCCGTCATGAACTAGTATTTCTTGATAAACATGGAATCACGCCCTGGGTATTCCTGGCTCGCGCTGGCGCTGTGCAGCGTGTTGACGACGGGCTGCGCGACCGCGACGTGCCTCGACAGTGTGACGTGCTGTGTGGAGGCACACCCGGGCAATCCGGCCGCGTGTGGACTCACGGCGGGCGAAGCGGCAGCCCTCATGGGAGCCGCCGCAGGCGCCGGGAGTGCGGCCGCGATCACGTCATCTCAAGCGAAGGAGGATGAGTTCGCGCACAACGCCCACCTTCCCGAATGGAAGCAGCGGTGCATCCGCGCATGGAACGACTGTGCCGACGGTAGACTCGATGGTCCCTGCACAGCCTGTCTCCGCCGCTGCGAGGGACAACACGAGTGGCCTGTCGATATGTGCGGGCCGAAGCCGAGGAAGCGTTAGATGACCGCCCGACCCGATTGGGACGCGATACGGGACCTGTCGCGTCGTGTGCTGCGAGAGGGAGCCCCCCTGGCCCTCACGCAGGACGTGCGCGCGCTCCTCCTCCGCACCGCTGACGAAGTCGGCATCGACAGCGCCTCCGAAGCCCTCCGGACCGATGCCGGTGCGCTCACGCTCCTGCGCGAGTGCGCCCGCCGCATCACGGACGGATCCAACAGACTCATGGATGCGCTGCACCGGATGTTCCGGTACCAGGACGCGGGCGATTACGAGCGAGCGCGCCAGGAGATGCGCGACGTGCTCTCTGTCGAAGTCGTCCCCTACTACCGCGAGGCAGCACAGGGACAGCTCGACGACATGGCCGACGCGCCGTGACCGGTCTGGGCGCGGCGCCCCAAAGGCAGCCGCGCCCTGCCCCTGTCAGCTCCGCGCCCGGCGGCGGCGCACCAGGGCGCCCAGGCCCACCAGCGCCCAGAGGCTGATCATCCCCGCGGGCGCCGAGCCGCAGCCGCAGCCCACGTCCAGGTCGGTGGGGCCTCGCACCTGGAAGTCCACCTCCGGTGAACGCAGCCCCGCCTCGCCCTGCGGCGTCACGACCTGGGCGACGACCTTGTGCGCCCCCGTCGCGAGCGCCTTGTCCGCCGTCAGCACGTGGCGGAAGACGCCTTCGTCATCCGCGGTGGCGGTCGCGAGCGCCGTGCCGTCCAACTCCAACCGCACGGACGTGCCGGGCAGCGCCACGCCCACGAACATGAAGGTCGGATCCACCGTCGAGCCCTCCTCGGGCACGAGCACCCTGGGCGTCGCAGGATCCACCGGGCCCGCGTCGGAGCCGCCATCCGTTCCGCCGTCCGCGCCGGGCACCACCACCTCGAAGCCCACGACGTCGGAGTACGGCCCGTCATCGCCCGCCTCGTTGTGCGCGTGCACCGTGACCTTGTGCGTGCCCACGCTCAGCGGCGCGGTGGCCGGCACCTGGTAGCGGAAGCGGCCCAGCAGGTCCAACGGCACGATGTTGTCCGGCCCGTCGTCAATCACGACGCCCACGCTGACGCCATTGGCCGCGGTGCCGGCGAACAGCGGCGTGGGCCCCACCGTGTCCCCGTTCGAGGGAACCACCAGCACGGCCATCTGCACGACGCCACCGTCCGCGAGCACCACCGCGGGCGTGGTGAAGCGCACCGGCGTGGAGGGCTTGCTCGCCACGCCCAGCGACTCCGCCCACGCGACGACGTCATGCGCGCCCGCGCTCAGCGGCGCGGTGGGGTCGTAGGTGAAGCGGCCATCCGAGCCCGGCACCGCCGCGCCAATCTCCCGCCCATCCACGACGAGGTGGACGACCGGCCCGTTCGTGCCCGCGGTCCCTTCGAAGCGAGGGCGCGTGGTGGTGGACGCCTCGCCCGCCACCGGCGCCGTGATGACAGGCGTGACGGGGACCTGGAAGGACTGGGACAGCTCCTGCACCGTCCCCGTGGACGTG
The DNA here is from genome assembly GCF_003612075.1 of Corallococcus sp. CA041A. Classification (NCBI taxonomy): domain Bacteria; kingdom Pseudomonadati; phylum Myxococcota; class Myxococcia; order Myxococcales; family Myxococcaceae; genus Corallococcus; species Corallococcus sp. CA041A. Next base: position 8,972 of record NZ_RAWF01000174.1, on the reverse strand, counting down.
CCCGAGCCCCCGTCCGGAGTGCCGGCATCCGACGTCGTGGTGGCCGGCCCCGCGCCGTACGAACCCGCGCCCGGGTAGGCGGACACGCCCGCGCTGCCCGCGCTCGCGTTGGGCACACACGCGAGGGTCTTGCCCTCGAGCAGGATGCGGCCCCCGGCGCCACCACCGCCCGGCCCGAAGGGCTGCTTGTCCAACTGGGTGTTGCCGCCCGCGCCGCCCCGCGCCTCGACCCCGCCGCAGTTCACGATGTCCACCGCGCGCAGCACCACCGCGCCGCCCGCGCCGCCACCGCCCGCGCCGTCGTTGCCCGACGAGGCCCCCGCGGTCGAACCCGAGGCGCTGTAGATGCCCTTGCCCTCGAACGCGGTGGAGCGGATGAACACCACGCCGCCGCCTGCGGCGCCGTTGGAGCCGGCCTGGTCGGAGCCCTGCCCCGCGCCGCCGCCACCGCCGAACGTGAAGCGCTCGAACACGGAGTAGCTCAGCGCCGCGCCGCCCAGCCCGCCCTGGTCGCGCGAGCCGTCCCCGGAAGCCGTGCGCCCGCCAATGCCGCCCACGCCGCCGTGCCCGCCACCGCCACCGCCGGCCGCCGCGCAGTTGCCGCCGCCACCGCCGTTGGTCAGGTTGCCGCGCCCGGTGGTGATGCCGGTGCGGGAAATCTTGCCAGCCACGCCCTCGCCGCGCTCGGAGCCACCCTTGCCATGGTCCAGCTCCAGCGCCGTGCAGCCATTCAGGTCGGCGATGTCGGCCTGGAAGACGCCGCCCAGGGAGCCCAGGCCATCCGCGTCGATGCGGCCTTCGTTGACCACCTTCCCACTCACCAGCATCGCGAGGATGCCGCCGGACTTGCCATTCCATGGCGTCACGGTGAGCCGCGCGCCCGCCTCGATGACGACGTCGGAGTACTCGGCCACGCGCACCACCTGGGCGCGCCCGGAGGCGTAGGCGTAGCGCAGCGGTGCGGTCAGCGTGAGGAGGGCGGGCGTGGAGGACGACACCTTCTCCAACCGCGCCAGTTCCCAGCGCCCCAGCGTGACCGCCCCCGTCAGCGCCACGGGCTTCGTGTTGCCCACGTCAGGCGCGGAGGACAGGCCGGTGCTCTCGTGGATCATCACCAGGTCGCCAGCGGAGATCTTGAGGCCGGAGACGACCAGCTCCTGGCCCCCCGCCGCGACGCTCTTGCCCAGGGGCGCGTCCACGCCCATGGCGACGCCCTGTCCCGAAACGAGGTTGAGCACGCCGTCGCGTCCGGTGCCCAGGTCAAAGGAATCCGGCTCCGCGCGAGCGACCTGCGCCAGGAGCAATCCAACGATGAGAGCCAGCGTGATGCGCATTCCCCCATGGTGCCCCACCGGGCGTCCGGGGTCGAGGGTGGCCCAGCCGCTTCAGCGGGACGGAATCAGGTCCTGGAGCCCCCGCGCGTTGACGGGCGCGAAGAAGGGCTGCCGCAGGAGCCGTCCCAGGGCGCGGCGCTCGACGCAGAGCAGTTGGAGCGAGTCCTCCCACTCCCCCAGCACGGCCACCGCGCGCACGTCGGCCGCGTCGCGGTACAGGTCGTTGAGGTTGTGCACGAGCGCGGACACGTCCTCCACCTCCCAGCGCTCCGTGACGTCGCCCGCCGCGACGTGCAGTTCCAGCACGGGGCGCTCGCGCACGTCCACGACCTTGAACTTCCGGGCCGCGCCGCCCATGGCCGCGGTGAGGGGGCCCACCAGCTCATCCGGTCGGACGCCATACCCCACGGCGAGCCCGCCCTCGAGCAGGCCCGCGTCGCACAGCCGCAGCAGCGACACGTGGGGAGGCTCGCCCTTGGGTACGAGCCCGGACGCGGCGGCGGAATCCTTGAGCAGCCGCTCGCGGTCGAGCGCATCCAGCAGGGAGGCCATGGCCGGGCCACCCTATCAGGGCTCCTCGCCCTCCCAGTAATCCACCTGCGCGTCCAGGGGCAGGTACGCCATCAGCGTGCGCGCGGCCTTGTCACCTCCGGGCGCGGCGCCCGCGAAGACGCCCACCTTCTTCGAGTCCGGGTACACGAGCACGTCCGGCGCCTCCATGGTGGAGAAGCACAGGTAGCGCAGAGGCTCCGCGCCGTCGTTGATGAGCTGGTGCGCGCACTCCGCGCCCGGCGGCAGCGCGACGTAGTCCCCTTCGCGCACGGGCAGCGTCTCCGTCCCCAGGCGCAGCGAGCCCGTGCCGGACAGGACATAGACGGCCTCTTCATTGCCCAGGTGGTAGTGCAGCGGCCACGAGCGGCGGCCCGGAGGAAGCTCCACCAGGCTGCACCCGAGCTTGTGCCCATGCGCGGCGGCGCCCAGTTGCTTGCGCTTGAGCGCCACGCGGCTGCCGTGGGCGAGCTCGGTCCAGGGAACGTCTTCGGCGTGGATGAGGTGGGGCGAGGCCATGGCGGACTCCTGTTTCACGGGCGCTCCGCGACGAGCGCGAACACGCGGTGGGGAACGGACATCGGCTCCTGGGGGAAGCGCGCGGTGAGGAGCGCGGCCAGCGCGGCGTCGAAGCGGGCCACCTGCGCTGGAGGGAGCATGGCGCCAATCCGCGCGTTGGCGCGCATCCGTCCGCGCCACGCTTCGTGGGTGTAGGGCGTGAGCGTGTCGAAGGTGAAGGACGTGAGGGACTGGAAGCCGGCCACGCCCACGTCGCGGAACCACTGCGGGTAGATGCCCACGCCTTGTCCGAAGTGATCCACGGCCAGTTTGACGCGAGGGCTGAACTCCTCCACCAGGGCCTCGGTGGCCTCCAGCAGGTTGCCGGGCAGGGCCGTCCAGTCGAAGTGGCAGAGGATGAGCTTCCCGCCGGGCTTGAGCAGGCGGAAGGCCTCGCGCGCGGCGGCGGCGCGGTCGAACCAGTGCCAGCACTGGCCCGCGAACACACGGTCGAAGGAACCCGAAGGCAGGCCGGTGTTCTCCGCGGGCGCTTCACGGAAGTCCACGCGGAGGCCCTCGTCGCGAGCAAGTTGTGCCGCGGCCTCCAGCTGCGGCGCGGATACGTCCAGGGCGGTGACGTCGCAGCCGCGCCGGGCCAGGTTGCGCGCGACGGTGCCGGTGCCGGTGCCCAGGTCGAGCACCCGCAGGCCGGACGTCAGCACGCCGTCCTGTTCGAGCCGTGTGTAGAAGGCCTCCGGGAAGCCTGCCCGGTGCTTCGCGTAGTCCGACGACGTGCGTCCGAAGTCCACGTTCATGGTCGTTCTCCCCGCCAGGTCATGCCTCGGCCATGGGGAGGCTCAGCTCGACAGGAGGGTCCAGTCGAGTCGAGACTCCGCTCCAGGGAGGCACGCGAAACATGGTGCGTCGTGCAGGGGGACGTTCTCAATCTCGATTCGACCATCCAGTTGAGGAGGAGTTGCTGCGCGCGGAGGAGGCGGCGGCCCTGCTGGGGGTAAAGCGAGCGACGCTCTACACGTACGTGAGCCGGGGGCTCGTGCGGTGCGTGCCGGAGAAGGGCACGAAGGAGAACCGCTATCTGCGCGCGGACGTGGAGCGGTTGAAGACGCGCCACGACGCCCGCGCGGGCCACGCGGCGGTGGCATCCGGAGCACTGCGCTGGGGCGAGCCCGTCATCGACTCGTCGGTGTCGCGCATCAGCGAGGAGGGACTCTCCTACCGGGGCCACGACGCGGTGGAGCTGGCCACGCGAGGCCACCGCTTCGAGGCCGTGGCGGAGCTGCTGTGGACCGGGCATCTGTCACTGGAGTCCACGACGTGGCCCGCACCGGAAGCACCGTGGGACAACGCCGGGAGCACGGAGCCTCCGGTGCGAGGCAAGCGGCAGTCAGCTTCGGAGCGCGTTGCTTCAACGCCCAGGGACGCGTTGCTCGTGTCTCCCACCGCGCTCGCGGCCATGCTGCCGCGAGACACCCCGCCCCTTTCAGCGCTCGCCGCGCTGGTGCCGCTCATCGCCGCGAGCGACGCGGGCCGCTTCGCCGCTCCCGTGGAACAGGACATGCTCCGCGCACGTCGGATCATCCGTCACCTGGGCGCGTGGGTCTGCGTGGCCCAGGCTCCCAGCCGCGTGTCGCGAGCATTGAAGGAACCCACGGTGGCCGCTTCACTCGCCACGGCCTGGGACGCGAAGCCGAAGCGGACCGCGGAGCTGATCAACCTGGCGCTGGTGCTCTGCGCGGACCACGAGCTGAACACCTCCACCTTCGCGGCCCGCGTGACAGCGTCCTCCGGAGCGGACCTGTACGCGTGCATCAGCGCGGCGCTCGCGGCCATCTCCGGCCACCGTCACGGCGGCGCCTGCGACCGCGTGGAAGCGCTCATCGCGGAGGTCGGCCGTCCCGAGCGCGCCGCGCAGGTCGTCCACGGACGACTGCGCCGGGGTGAAGCCGTGACGGGCTTCGGCCACCGCCTCTACCTGAAGGGAGACCCGCGCACGCCACCGCTCGTCGCCGCCGCGTCGAGCGTGAAGCCCGAAGCACCCAAGGTCCGCGTGGCCCGCGCCGTCATGGACACCATGCGGGACGCCGGCCATCCGCCCCCGTCCCTGGACTGGGGCCTGGTGATGCTCGCGGACGCGCTGGGCCTGCCTTCCGGCGCCGCCACCGTGCTGTTCAGCCTGGGCCGCACCGCGGGCTGGGTCGCCCATGTCCTGGAGCAGCGTGAACAGGGCCACCTGCTCCGCCCCCGCGCCCGCTACGTGGAGCCCCCGGCCCGGTAGCACCTTGAAACATGACGGGCGGCTGTCACATGGCGTGCACGCCGCGCGGCTTTCCGTTTGGCGCTCCGGGCTCCCGTGCACACACTGGCAGCCCCGTGAGCACCTCCCGTCCGACCCTGCCCTATCCCGCCCTGATGTTGCTCGGCAACGTGGCCTTCATCGCCTCGTGGATCGTCATCCTCAAGCGCCCCGAGGGCTGGCAGCTCGTCGGCCCCGTCCTCCTCGCCCTCTTCCTGGCCCTGCGCGTGGGCGGCGTGTGGAAGTACGCCCTGAACCACCCGGACCCCGCCGGCCGCACGAGGCGCTCCGCCATCCTCTCCACCGTGCTGGCCGTGCTGGCCGTGGGCCTCTGGGGCTACACGTGGATGAGCGGTCCCCGCTAGCAAACGAAACGGGCGCCCCTTCCGTGAGTGGAAGGCAGCGCCCGTCGTCACTTCCCACAGCGGAAGCAGTCCCGCGTCAGACGTTGAAGCGGAAGTGCATGCAGTCGCCGTCCTGCACGACGTACTCCTTGCCTTCCACGCGCAGCAGGCCCTTCTCCTTCACCGCCGCCTCGCTGCCCAGCTTCACCAGGTCCGTCCACCCGAAGACTTCCGCCTTGATGAAGCCGCGCTCGAAGTCGGAGTGGATGACGCCCGCCGCCTGCGGCGCCTTGAAGCCCTTGTGGATGGTCCACGCGCGGCACTCCTGCTCGCCCACCGTGAAGTACGTCCACAGGCCCAGCAGCTTGTAGCCCTCGCGAACCACCTTGTTCAGGCCGGGCTCCGTCAGGCCGGAGTCCGCCAGGAAGCCGGGGCGGTCGGCCTCGGCGAGCTGCTGGATTTCCGACTCCAGCGCCGCCGCCAGCACCACCACGCCCGCGCCCTCCTTGGCGGCCATGTCGCGCACCTGCTGCACGCGCGGGTCGCTGTCTTCCTTGCCAATCTGCCCTTCGCTGATGTTCGCCACGTACAGCACGGGCTTGTCCGTCAGCAGGAACAGGTCCTGGATGGCCGCCTTCTCGTCGTCGGTGAGCTTCTGCGCGCGCACCGTGAGGCCTTCATCCAGCTTCGCCTTGATGCGGTCCAGCAGCGCGACCTCGGCCTTCGCCTCGTCGCCCGCCTTGCCACCCATCTTGGTGTTCTTCAGCGAGCGCTCGCGGCGCTTCTCCACGGTCTCCAGGTCCTTGAGGCACAGCTCCGTGTCGACCACGTCCCGGTCCCGCACCGGATTCACGCCTCCCTCGACGTGAGTGACGTTGTCGTCCTCGAAGCAGCGCAGCACGTGGAGCACCGCGTTCACCTGCCGGATGTTCCCCAGGAACTGGTTGCCCAGGCCCTCGCCCTTGGACGCGCCGCGCACCAGGCCGGCGATGTCCACGAACTCCAGCGACGTGGGGATCTTCTTCAGCGGCTTGACGAGCGCCGACAGCTGGTCCAGGCGGTCGTCCGGCACCGGCACCACGCCCACGTTCGGCTCGATGGTGCAGAACGGATAGTTCGCCGCCTGAGCGCCCGCGGCGGACAGGGCGTTGAACAGGGTGGACTTGCCCACGTTGGGCAGACCGACGATGCCAATGGAGAGAGCCATGATGGATTCCTGGAACAGGCGGGCGCGGCGGAAGACTCCCGGCCGTTAGGCCGAGCGGCGGGTCGCCGAGGCGCTGGTGGCGCCGGGCAGGCCCTGCACGAACTGCTCGGCCAGCGCGCGGTGCTTGGCGTCGTCCATGCGCTCGCTCATGAGCTTGCCGGCCACTTCCATGGCCAGGTCCACGGCCATGGAGCGGACCTCCGCGATGGCCTTGGCCTTCTGGTCGTCAATCTCGCGGCGGGCGGACTGCTTCAGCTCCTCCGCCTCCTTGCGGCTCTTGGCCATCAGCTCGTCGCGGAACTTCTCCATGTCCGCCTGCACGCGGCGGGTGGTCTCCGCGGCCTCGCGGCGGGCCTCGGCGATGGCCGTCTTCTGGTCGGCGAGCAGCTTCTCCGCCTCGGCGCGCTCACGCTTCGCGCTCTCGATGGCGTTGGTGATCTGCTTCTCGCGCTCCTCGACGAGCGACAGGATGGGCCCCCACGCCTTCGCCCGCAGCACCAGCAGGACGATGACGAAGGTGACGATGGTCCAGAAGATGAGGCCCGGACGGACCTCCACGAAGCTGCTGGCGGCGAGGACTGAGGGCAGGAACATGGCGGGTCCCGGTGAAGCGAAAAGACAGAGGGAGGATGCGGGAGACTTCAGGTGCGACGGTACGGCGGTACTGCGAGCCGGAACGCCGGCGCCCCTTCTTCCCGAAGAGGACGCCGGCTCCCGGTGACACCAACGCCCTGACTCAGACCTTGATGGCGAGCAGGATGCAGACGACCAGCGCGAACAGCGTGGCGCCTTCGATGAGCGCCGCGGCGATGATCATCGTGGTGCGGATGTCGCCGCCGGCGGCCGGCTGACGGCCCGTGGCGTCCATGGCGGCGGCGGCCAGCTTGCCGATGCCGAGGGCGGCGCCGATGATGGAGAGACCCGCGCCGATACCGGCGGCGAGGAACGCGAGAGCGATGTTGGTCATGGGAGCACGTCTTCTTTCGTGAGGCGGGACCCGCTTGTGGGGGGGTCGTGAAATCCCTTTAGGACTACCTCCGGCGGCCTTTCGAACCGCCGGGTCTTCAACCGGAGCGCGCCGTCACAAAGACGTGCGCCCCGTCAACTTGTCCGGCTCAGGCGTGGTGCGCCTTGCCGTGGTCGTGGCTCTTGTCACCTTCGTGGTGCTCGTCGTGGTGGTGGCCCATGGCCACGCTCATCCCGATGAACAGCGCCGACAGCATGGTGAACACGTACGCCTGCACGAAGGCCACGAACAGCTCCAGCAGGTAGATGCCGAAGGCGAACGGCACGCTCACCAGCGCCACCGCGGGGTTGCGGAGCATGAAGATGAGGCCCAGCAGGAAGAAGATGACGATGTGGCCCGCCAGCATGTTGGCGAAGAGACGGATGGTGAGCGCGAAGGGCTTGGTGAACAGGCCCAGGACCTCCACCGGAATCATGATGGGCCACAGCCAGGGGGCCACGCCGCCCGTCAGGTGCTTCAGGTAGCCACCGATGCCCGCGGCGCGGATGCCCGCCGCCTGCGTGACGAAGAAGGTGCACAGCGCCAGGCCGCACGTGACGGCGATGTTGCCCGTGGCGGTCGCCATCCAGGGGAACAGGCCCAGCAGGTTCATGAAGAGGATGAAGAAGAACGCGGTGAGCAGGTAGGGCACGTAGCGGGGGCCCTCCTCCTTGCCGATGTTCTTGATGGCCAGCTCGTCGCGCACGAACAGCACGAGCATCTCGAAGAGGTTCGCCCCGGCGCCGCGCGGCACGAGCTTCGTCTTGTCGCGGTTGCTCCAGATGAGCAGCGCGCCGATGAGCAGCAGCGCCGCCAGCCACATCATCACCGTGTGCTTGGTGATGGAGAGGTCCAGGCAGCCGGCGCCCAGGCCCGGGTAGACCTCGCCGTGACCGCCGCCGTGCGGATCCGCCACCGGCGTGCAGGCGCCATCCTTCAGCGGGATGAGGATCCGCGGCAGGTGGATGGGGATGTGGTTGTTGCTGAGGGGGATCTCGAACTCGTACTCGTTCGAGTCGGACACGTGGTGGAGGATGTAGCCGGCGACGTCATCGCCCTCGGCGTCCTTGTCCTCGTTCGCGTAGCCGTGCTCGCCGGCCTGGTCGGAGGCCCATACGACGCCCGCGAACAGACAGGCGAACAGCACCATTGCCTTGCGCATCACTCGTCTCCGCCCGCCGTGTCTTTCGACGCGGCCATCACGTAGCTGACTTCAATCCACTGCAGCGCGAAGTAGACGCCGAAGAAGCCGCCCACGAACGCGATCGCGCTCAAATTCCGGGACACCACCCACGCCAGCCCAATCCCCACGCCCACGCCCCTGAGGGCGAAGACCACACCGACCACCTTCAACGCCGCCTTCAAATCCGCCTGCAACGACGCGCGCCGCTTCAGCACCAGCGCCAGCACGCCCGTCATCGCCGCGATTCCCACGCCCAGCAGCGCGGCGACCCGGTCCTCCGTCACCTTCGGCAGCGCCGCCGCCACCACCGCGCCCACGCCCATCACCGCCGCCGCCAGCCCCGCGTGCGTCCAGAACGGGTCCCGCTTCGGCTGTCCGCCCGTCCCCGTCACTTGCGCTTCCCCAGCCGCGTCATCGCATGGAGGAAGCTGTAGAACCCCACGCCAATCCCCACCAGGCTCAAGCCCAGCAGCAGCCAGGGCGACGTCCCCAGCCACTTGTCCAGGAAGTACCCTCCCAGGACCCCCACCACCGCCC
>NZ_RAWF01000173.1:0-21188 GCF_003612075.1 Corallococcus sp. CA041A | reverse complement strand
GCCTTCGGCGGGAGGGATGGGGCGGGAGGGAGCCGGAGTTTCCTCCAGGGGCGCGGAGAGGCCGCCCAGCTCCTCGGCGAGCGCCTTGAGCGCTTCCTGGGTGACGACGATGCGGTCGCGGGGCAGGCGGGCGAGCACGCGCTGAACGGCGGACTCGACGGTGCCCTCGGACGGGATGTCCAGCGCGCGGCCGGAGTCGGTGAGCGCGAAGAGCGCCTTGCGACCGTCGAGCGGATCCGACTTGCGCTCCAGCAGCCCGCGCTTCTCCAGGCGCTTGAGCACGCCGGTGAGCGTGCTGGGGTGCACGTGGAGGATGTTGGCGAGCGCGCCGGCGGTGATGCCCGGGAAGCGGCCCACCAGCCGGATGACCAGCCGCTGCGGGCCGGTGAGTCCCAGCGTGGACTCCATCCGCTTGGACGTGGACTGCAGACCATGATCCACGGCCCACAGGAGGCGCATGAACTCCAGCACCTCGCCCAACGGCTGCGGCTGTTGCGGACCCCGGGACCTGCTGCCGTCCGGGCCTTGTATCGACTCCGGGGCTTGTATGTCCTTCATGGGCGCATCCTCCCTCACCTCATGCCTCCCTGTCTTTTCGTTGTGTTCCAAAGGTGGGCGTGTCCTAGCGCGTCGGCTTGGGCGTTCCAGCAAAATCCGGAATGGGTGCTCGCGTCAGGATGGGGCCGCCTGACTGGAGGCCTTGGGAGTCGGCGGAAAGCCGCCATCCCCGGGCATGCCGGAGCCCGGGAATGGCGGCCCTCCTGAGCCTGACTCAACCGATGGTTGTATTTGTCATGGGTTCGTGGCGCTTGCCTCCCTTCCCGGCGGCAGGGGGGCGGGGACCTGCTCCTTCTTGAGCGTCGTGGGGCCGGTGAGGGCCAGGTGGGCCCTCAGCTTGAGGAACTTCTTCTTGCCGAAGCCCTTGACCCGGACCAGCTCCTCGACGCGACCGAAGGGCCGCTTCTTGCGGTGCTCGAGGATGCGCTGCGCCGCCTTCTCACCCACGCCCGGCAGCAGGTCCAGCTCCGCCGCCGTGGCTTCGTTCAGGTTGACCACCCCCACGTATTGCATGCGCGGGCTGGCGGCATCCGCACGCCCCGGCCCCATCAGCACGCAGCCCAACACCCACGCCCAGGCCCACTTCACGAGTGGCCCTCCGCGCCCGCCTCCAGCGAAGGCTCGCCGCCGAAGCGGCTGCCGGCCGCCGTGTCGCGCTTCTCCGCCGCCTCGCGCACGTGCAGCTTCCCGTCCAGGGGCAGCACGTCCAGCAGCACGTTGAGCGAACCGTCCTTGTTGACGAACGCGCTGCCCGCGCGCACCCAGATGCTCCCGCCCTTGCCCTCGCGGATGGAGAACACCGCCAACCGCTTCCCCGCCATCAGCATCGACACGCTTCCCCCTTCAGAATCCCGCGCCACCACGGCCCGGGCACCTCGCTGGCTCGACCGCCTGAGGTCGCGTCCGGGCTTGAGCAGCCCGCGTGCCAGCGGCGTGCTCCTCTGAAGTGAAGTCAGCGCACCGTGCGGCGGTGCTCGCGGCGTCCACGCGCGGGGATGGGCGTGGATGCTCCAGTGGGGGTCTTGAGGAGTGAGAGTCGGGCGGAGGTCGAAGGGCTGGGCGGGAATGTGTTCACCCATGCCCGGGGAGGGCGCCAGGGACATTCACCCACTTGGACGCGCGCGATGGTGCCTTCTGCCTCGTGCCTCTCGGCTTCAAGCTGGGAGTAAAGGCGAACTTCCGGAGAGGGACTCTCGCGATTGTTGCGAAAGCGTCGCGACAGTCCCGATCCTGGGGAGCCAGCGGCGAATCGGCTCACCACCCTGCGGTGATGCTTTCGCTGGGATGAGATCGCTGCGGCACTCAGGCAGCAGCCTCTCCCTCATCCTCGTCGTCGATATCGCCATCATCTGCGGCCACGGGAGACGCCTCGCTGGAGGCCTTGCCCATTGCCCGTTCCACGAGCCCGAGGAGCGCCATCTTACGGGCGGTATAGAATGCCTCGAACGAGTCAGCCCGTAGGATGGCTGGATCGATCACATGGCTCTTTAGGATGTCGTCCATCACGGTATCCTTGATCTGCACCTGGGCGTGGTCCTGGATCTGCTTCAGGTACAACGACGGCGCCTTGCCTCCGATCATCCTATTGGCCTTGTACGAGATGGCCGTCTTGTTGACGATCGCATTGAAGACACGCGGAGGGATGCTTCGGTCCACACACCACTTCTTCGGGAAGATGTGGTGGATGTCGAGCTTGACGTCATCAAGGTCGAGGTCGGCCATGCGCGCCTTCCAGAAGAAGTCGCAGGCACCTTCACGCTGAATCAGCACGTACAGTCCTCGGTAGGCCGCGCTCGTGCGCGATCGTAGGGTGTCGAGGCGGTTCGGGTTGAAGCCTGCGGCCTGAACGGTTGCTGGCTCTGGCGCCGTGGAGTCCTCGATCCACGCCAGGAGCTGTTGGACGTCGAGCGCGATGCGCGTCTCCACTGCGCCACCGTACAGCTCACCGAAGACGCCGCACCAGAACCACCGCGCGATCTTGGTGCGGATCTGCGGCTCAAGCCACCGTTCACGGAGGCGAGCCAGCACCGCTGCCAAAGGCGTGAGCTGCGTTCGGTACGGCACGAACTTCGGATGGTGGAACCCTTCGCTCCGCAGAAAACGTTCGGCCTGTTCGAATCCCTGAGCCAGTGGCTCGGACCATTTCTTGTAGGCGGTGAGCGGCATTTCGAGGATGTGCTCGCGCTTCGCGGTGACGCTGGCGGCTTCCTTGCCGGAGCGCCCTGCTGCCAGATCCTGTGATCGGCGCTCTGATGAGTAGAGAAGCGACATGCCCTGCAAGAAGTCCGTCGGTTGCAGGTCGCGAAGGAGTGGTCGCTTGCTCAAGCGAGCTTGGCGGCCGGTATTGCCTCGGCCTCCAAACCAATCGTCGCGGAGATTGAACCCATCAGCTGCCCATGTAGCCGTGACGAGTTCAAAGACGGATAGCGGGACGCCTCCTGTGTTCACCTTCTCGAACACCAGGCAGACCGCCTCCTTCGAGGTTTCCTTCTTCAAGCTGATCACGGGCAGCATGTAGCTGCGGAACGGCTCGACGATCTGTCGTCGGAACTTCATGAACCGGACGAGCTTTTCAGGGGCTTTCTCTGAGAGGCGCTGCTCCCAGTCGTCCGAGTTCACGATCTGACTGCACGGGAAGTAGAACGCCTCGATTTCCTTATCCCGCGTGCTGAGATCGAGTTCGATCTTGCGACCGAAATTGCTGCGTAGCGTGCGCTCCTCATCGACCGCGACAATGGCGTCCGCGAGTGCTTCCGGGCCCTGGAGCGCCTTCTCGATGTCGAAGTAATAGTGAAGACGAAGCTCGCGCTTCTTCGCGTCGCGTGTCGCCACGGGCTTGTCGAGCTTCAGCACCTGGGTCAGCGACGTGAGACGCTGCTGCCCGTCTAGAATGAGTTCTTCGGCGAGCCCCAGTGAATTTGGAGGCAGATCGACACCTTCGACGGGACGTACCTGGAAGCGCGTTTCTCCTCCGGTTTCGAGCAACATCACCGCGCCGATAGGGAACGAGCGCGCGATGCTGACGAGCAGTGACCGGATGTGCTCGTCGTCCCAAACCCACCCGCGTTGGAAGTCGGGCAGTTGGAGCTTGCCCTGCTCTACCCTGGCTAGAAGAGTGCTGAGCTGGGTCTTGGTTGAATCGAACGTGGCCATTTACCCCCCGACGGCGGACGAACCCGCTGCGATTGAGGCCGAGAATATCCCAGGGGGACTTCGCTGACAGCCGGTCGTTTAGCCGGCTTCTTCTCGTTCTTAGGTGCTTACGTCATCATCCTCTGCGTGGGGTTTCTGCGCGGGGGACGGCGGAGGTTCCGCAGAACACGGTAGCCGGATTGTCTCCGCAGTGCGGAGACAATTGGAGGCGCGCTCCTGACGCGGCTTCGGCGAGATGAACCTGCGCCGGTCGCTCCAACTCGCCACCGACCTTCCCGACGCGGAGATTGTCGCAGCACTGCTGCGACAATTGGGGCGAGGGAATGGACGCCTCCTCAGCGCTCGCTGTCGAGCAGCTTCATCTGCTGCTCAGGGTAGCGCGTACCAGCGATCGCCTCTTTCGGAAGGATCGCCTCTACGGCGGCCACGTCGTCGGGCGACAGGGGCTTCTCCAGCGCGCCGAGCACGTCGATGAGCTGCTTGCGCGTGCGTGCGCCGACCACGGGCACGAACGCCGGTTGCTTCGCCAGCACCCACGCCACGGAGAGCTGCGCGGGTGTCATCCCGCGCTCCGCGGCGTACGCATGGAAGCGCGCGACGGTTGCTGCGTTGCGTTGGCCCGCTTCACCAGCAAAGCGAGGATAGTGCATGCGGGCACCTTCCACCTTCGCGCCCGTCAACAGTCCGCGGGAGAGCACGCCGTACAGCGTCGCGCTCATGCCCAGCTCGGTGAGTGTGGGGAAGAGGGTCTTCTCAGGCTCGCGCGTGATGAGCGAGTACTCAATCTGCAGGTCGCTCAAGGGGTGCACCTTCGCCGCGCGGCGGATCGTCTCGGCGCTCACTTCGGAGAGCCCGATGCTTCGCACGTAGCCGCCCTTCACCAGGTCGGCGATCGCGCCCACCGTGTCTTCAATCGGCACGGTCGGGTCCAGCCGGGCGGGGCGATAGACGTCGATGTAATCGACGCCGAGCCGCTGCAGGCTGTACGTGACGAAGTTCTTCACCGCCGTGGGGCGAGCATCGAAGCCCACTGGGACCCCGTCCGGCCCCCGCATGGCCCCGAACTTCACCGAGAGCCGCACCTTGTCGCGCTGGCTTTCGATCGCGCGGCGGATGAGCAACTCGTTGTGTCCGCTGGCGTAGAAGTCGGCGGTGTCCAGCAGCGTCACCCCTCGGTCGATCGCCTCGCGGACCGTCGCGATGCTTTCGGCCTCGTCGGACGGTCCGTACGCCCCGGACATGCCCATGCAGCCGAGCGCGATGGGGAATACCCGCGGGCCAGTCATGCCGAGTTGCGTCGTGCGGTGGGTCGGGGTCATGGCTTCCTCTCTTCTTGCGGTTGGGCTATACGGAACGTTGTTCCGGTGCGGACTTTCATATGCGGAACCATGTTCCGTTTGTCAAGGCGATGAAGAAGACACCCAGAGCGGATGCCCAGCGGAACCTCGACTCGCTGCTTGAGGCGGCGAAGGCCGTGTTCGCCGAGTCCGGAGTCGACGCGCCCGTCCGCGAGATCGCGAGCCGTGCTGGCGTCGGCATCGCGACGGTGTATCGGCACTTTCCACAGCGGGCCGATTTGATCGCCGCCGTGTACCGGCGCGAAATCGACGCATGCGCGGCCGAAGCCCCAGCGCTGGCGCGCGAGCATGAGGCGTTCGAAGCGCTGACGCGGTGGCTTCACCGGTTCACGAGCCTGATCGCCACCAAGCGAGGGCTTGCCGCGTCGCTCAATGCCCAGGATCCGGCGTATCAGGCGCTGCCCGCGTACTTCCGGGAGCACCTCGAACCGGTGCTCCAGTCGCTGCTCGGCGCGGCGGCGGCGGCAGGGCAGGTGCGCAAGGACGTCAACGCGTACGAACTCCTGCGTGGCGTGGCGAATCTCTGCGTTCCTGTCGCGGAGGTCGGCCCCGGCTTCACTCGCAGGATGGTCGACCTGCTCATCGACGGACTGCGCTACGGCGCGTCGGCGCCCGTGCCTTGACGGGCTGGGGGTGACCTCCTAGAAGGGCCGGGCCCTTGGGTGCCCATGCCGGGCCTTCAAGAGGGAAGCCGGTGCGAGTCCGGCGCGGTCCCGCCACTGTGAACGGGTTGCCCTGAGGTCCAGGGCCGGAAGCCTCGGCTGTCACCACTTTCGCGTCAGCGGATGCGAAGGGAAGGTGGAGGGTTCCTTCCAGAAGGGCGCAGCGTGCGCCCACGTCTGGAGCCTGTCAGCCAGGAGACCTGCCCAGGGGTGCGGCAGCGGTGCTGCCGTGAGGCCTTCTCTCTTCGACGGAGGGAGCGGAAGGCGGAGCATGTTGCGCTCGCTTCTCGCCCGGACCGTCATCGGTCTGGTGCTCAGCTTCCAGGGACAGGCCCGGGCCGGGCAGGAAACGCCTGCGCCCGAGAGCAGCGAGCCGCCGCTTCCTGAGTTCGTCCTCCCCACCGTGGAGGTCATCGGCAAGGAAGTCCCCGAAGCTCCCGTCGACTCCGCTCGACGCCGCGACCCCACCGGCGCCATCACCGTCATCGACGCTCGCGAGCGCGTGGGCGAAGCGCGCGACACCGCGGAGCTGCTCGGTGGATCCGCGAGCCTTGTCGTGCAGGACTCCGGCGGATACGGGCAGAGCAAGAGCCTGGTGGTTCGCGGCGCGTCGTCCAATGGCGTGCTCGTGTTCCTGGACGGCATCCCGCTCAACGGCGCGGGCGGCGTCGCGGACCTGTCGCTCATCCCCGTCGCGCTGCTGGAGCGGATGGAGATCCTCCGCGGCGCGGCAGGTGCCCGCTACGGCGCGGGCGGACTGGGCGGCGCGGTCAACCTCGTCACCCGCGCGCCTTCGTCACGGCTGCTCTCCAGCGGCGAGGTCACCTACGGCAGCTTCGACACCGTGATGGCCCATGTCGCCGCGTCGGGCGCGCTGCTCGAGGGTCAGGCGCTGGTGTTGCTGCACGGTGGCCGCTCCCAGGGCGACTTCAGCTACCGCGTCGACGAACTGCCCGCGCTGGACGACAACCCGCTCACGCAGGAGGTGCGCACGCGCAATGACGCTCGCGGTGGCGGCGCGCTCCTGAAGTACCGGCATGGTCTGGACGGTGGCGGGCGCGTGGATGTGCTCGCCGAGCTGTCGCTGGAGGACCGCGCGCTCGCGGGCACCGTGCAGAACCCCACCGTGTCCCGACGCCAGGACCAGACGCGACTGTCGCTGGGCGCTCGTTGGGCACGGCCCTTCGGTGACACGGGCGAGGGCAGTGCTCGCGGCTTCTTCCGTCGCGACTGGCTGGATGTCGCGGGTGGAACCACCGGCGTGGACTCCGGCGCGCAGCGCTACACGGTGGGCGGCGTGGAGGTGGAGGGGCGCGCGGTGCTGGGGCGCAATGCGCTCGCCGTCACGCTCGCCGGATCATCGGAGTCCGTCACGCAGACCGTGGGCGGGCAGGCCGCGTCGTGGTGGCGCGCGAGCGTCATGGCCATGGACGAACTGTCCCTGTTCTCCGAGCGATTGAAGCTCGTGCCTTCGCTGCGCGTGGAGCGCGTGGGGCACTACTCGCTCCTGTCGCCCAAGCTGGGCGCGAGCGTGGACCTGGGCCACGGCTTCGGCGTGCGCGCCAACGCGGGTCAGTCCCACCGCGCGCCGTCGTTCCTGGAGCTCTACATCCGTCAGGGTCTGCTGCTGCCCAACCCGGAGCTCAAGCCCGAGCGCGCCCTGTCCGTGGACGCCGCGGCCCTGTGGCGCGACGACATCTGGAACGTCACCGCGGGCGGCTTCGCGGCGGTGTACGAAAACCTCATCGCCTACGAGCTGTACCCCCCGAATCTCGCCAAGCCCTACAACTTCGCCGCCGCTCGCGTGTGGGGCGCGGAGGTGGAGCTGGAGGCGCGGCCTCGCGCGTGGCTCACCGTCACCAGCAGCTATGCGTGGACCCGCACGCAGAACCGCTACGGCGACCCTCGCTACTTCGGCAAGGAGTTGCCGTATCGCCCTCGCCACAAGTGGGTGGGCCGGTTGCGCGTAGGACCGGACTGGCTCAACGGTCGCACCGAGGTCCTCGTCCAGTCCTCGCAGTTGATCAACCGCGTGGGCGAAGCTCGGCTGTCCCTTCCTTCGCGCACGTGGGTGAGCGTGGGGACCTCCAGCACCTTCCTGCACCGGCCGGACCTCACCGTGTCGTTCGACGTGAAGAACCTGCTCGATGCGCGGACCGCCGACTACACCGGCATGCCGCTGCCTGGCCGCGCCGCCTACGTGACGCTCTCCGTGGCGCTCGACCCTTCTCCCTCCGAGGACTCCCATGTCGCATCCCCTCCCTGATGCTCGGCTCGCGCTGCTGCTGTCGGCCCTGGCGGCGGCGCTCCTCACCGGCTGCCCGGAGGAGAAGGTCCTGTGCACATCCGGCCTCAGCGTCTGCGGCGCCGAATGCGTGGACCTCCAGGGCGACCCGTCGAACTGCGGCGCGTGTGGTGCCTCGTGCGGAGCAGGGGAGACGTGTCAGGCGGGCGTTTGCGGATGCCAGTCGGGCACGGAGACGTGTGGTGACGCGTGTGTCGCGCTCGCGAGCGACCCGCTGAACTGTGGCGCTTGCGGCGCCGCGTGTCCGTCCGGCCAGGTCTGCGAATCCGGCACCTGCCGCGAGGGATGCTCCGCCGGTGCCGAGCGGTGCGGGGACAGCTGCGTCGTGCTCGCGAATGATCCGCTCAACTGTGGCGCTTGCGGCGCGGCGTGCCCGGACGTGCAGTCCTGCCACTCGGGCCGGTGCATGTATGACGTGGTGACGGCCTGCTACACCAACGGGCAGCTCGTGGGCATCCAGGCAGGGACGGACCGGATGGGGCCCCGGCGGCAGTTTGGCTCGGGTGTGCAGTCGCTGGCGGCCTGGGATGGCGTGGTGCTGGCGGCGGACGCGGCGCGCTCGGTGCTGTCGCAGGCGCCGGCGGGTGCGCTGGGAACGGTGGCGGAGGAGGACTCGCTGGGCGCGGTGGCGGCTTCGCCCAATGACATCTTCGTGGACCCTCCGTATGTGTATGTCCTCGACTCGGTGAACAACACGCTCCAGGTGCTCAAGCGGGAAGGGGCCGCGCAGGGCGGTGGGTTGGGATTGCGCACGGTGGGGCAGGTGAACCTGGGCGCGAACACCAGCCCGCAGGTCATCGCGAAGCGCGGCGACACGTTCTACATCCCGCTGTTCGGCACGGCCGGCTCCGACTTCAAGCAGGGCAACGCCGTGGCTCGTGTCAGCGTAAGCAACCCGGAGAAGCCCCGGCTCGTGGACACCGTTCCGCTCACCGGCCTGGACCTGAAGTCCTTCGATGGCGGGACGACGATGGCGCTTCCGTACGCGGCGGTGTCCGTGGACTCGGGCGTGTACGTCGCGCTCACCAACCTGAACCCCGCGAATGACTATCTGCCCAACGGGCCCGGGATGCTCGCGCGCATCGACCCCGTGGATGGTGGGGTGCATGCCATCGACCTGGGCGCGAAGGATTGCCTCAACGCGGGCGACGTGCAGGCGGTGGGCGACCAGCTGGTGGTGAGTTGCCTGGGCGAGGCGGTGTTCGACACCGCGAGTGGCTACCGCGCCAAGGCGGTGCGGGCCACGGGGCTGGTGCTGGTGAAGGATGACAAGCCCGTGGCGTCGTATGCGCTGTCGCCGGGCTGCACCGGGGGGCCGGAGAACGGCTGCGACCTCGCGGTGGGAGGACGGCTCGCGGTGGTGGGCAATGCCGTGTACGTCACGGATGTGAACGCGGGCCGCGTGTTCGTGGTGGAGGTGCGAGATGGCCAGCTCGTCGAGCGGCGCGGCAACTCCACACCGCAAGCGGCGGGCCCGGCGCTGGATGCGTGTCCGGTGGACCCTCGGCGCGTCGTATCCAATGCCATCGACATCGTCGCGGTGCCGTGAGGCGTTGGCCCCGCTTGTATTGACAAGCCCTGCCGTCCGCCATACTCCAGCGCGCGTCGTTGGTACGCCGCATCCGCACGGTGTGGCGTTTAAAGGGAACCCGGTGTGAGTCCGGGACTGCCCCGCAGCGGTGATCAGGAACGAACGCCGTCCTCGCAAGCACTGGCCCTTCAATGGGCTGGGAAGCGACGGCCAGTAGGTGGGTGACCCGATGAGGGCCTCTCGCGCCTGTGAGTCCGAAGACCTGCCACGACCCATGCCCCCGGGCATGGCCAGACCGGAGCCTCCGAGGGGAGGTGACGGAGGTCTTCCGCTCGCGCGGCGTGTCGTGTCCTGACGTGTCCCTCGTTCGCGGTCCGCTCTCCGTCCACGCCCCTTGGATTCACCTCGCCCGTGGGGGCGATGCAAGGGAGCAGTCGCGGATGAAGACAGAGCGGATGATGACGGGACGGGGAGTCCAGGGCTTCGCGTGGGTGCTGACGACCCTCGCGATGGCGCTGACCAGCACGGGTTGCGGTGATGAGTGCGTCGATGACTTCGACTGCCGCGACCAGGGCGCCGCTCCCGCGGGACAGCGCTACACCTGCGTCGAGAACAAGTGCGAGCTGACGTCGATCCCCGTGCCGGACGCCGGCACGGAGACTGATGCCGGTACGACGACTGATGCCGGTACGACGACGGATGCAGGCACGGGCGCCGACGCCGGTACGACGACGGACGCGGGCACGGAGACCGACGCTGGTACGACCACCGACGCGGGCACGGAGACCGACGCTGGTACGACCACCGACGCGGGCACGGAGACCGACGCTGGTACGACCACCGACGCGGGCACGGAGACCGACGCAGGCACGGATCCGTGCGAGACCACCACCTACGATCCGAAGCTGGGCACGCTCCAGCTCCAGTCGGGCTTCGTGGCCGGTGAGTCCGCGTCGCTTCCCGCGTCCGCGGGCCCGGTGGGCGTGACGCCCGGCCCCACGTATTCGCTCTACACAGTGGTGTCAGGCAGTTCCACGGGGCCGCACGCGCTGTACTCGCTGGGCACATGGCCGCAGGTGTCGCTGGGAACGGCGCCGCTGTTCGACGTGGCCGCTCCCGCTGACCGGGCCGCTGGCACCAAGCTCTTCCTCAGTCCCTTCGTGGAGACGGATGGCCAGCGCGTCCTCACCGGTTACACGAAGTCCGGCGCCGGCTTCCCGGGCTCCGTGGGCGTGTATGACGTCTCCGCGCCCGCCAACTCCACCTATGTCTCCGCGCCGAGCAACTTCTCCGCGGGCGTCGTGCCGGGCGCGTTCCTCATCAACGGCGGTGGGCTCGACACGGTGTCGGCGGGGCTGGCCGTCTACGCGCTGAAGACGGACAGCTCGCCGTTCACCGCGCTGAAGGTGGGCACGCTCCCGCCGGAGACGGGCGGCAGCGGCTTCACCGCCGTGGCCACCAACGGCGTCGCGATGCTCGGCTACTTCTCCGACGACACCTTCCTCAACGAAGGCCGCGCGGTGGCCCCGGCGGCCATCACCGAGGCGCTCAGGTCCGGCACGCCGTTCGTCGTGGCGGATGCGCCCGCGCTCGACGTGGGCTCCAACTTCGTGGCCGCCTCCGGTCACGGCGAAGGCGTGTCGGTGCTCCGCGGCGACTACGTCCCGCCCGACTACAACTTCGCTGGCACGGACGTCTCGCGCTTCGCCTTCACCGTGACGGATGAAGGTGCGGCCGTGACCGTCGGTGCCCGTCAGCCGGTCCTCGTCTACGCGGACCAGTGCACGCGCGTGACCGGGATGACCGCCATCGGCGTGGACCTGCTCGTCGGCGTGGATGACAAGAACGGCCCGCGCCTGGTGCGCATCCAGCAGGCCCCTCAGTTCCGGTGAGCACGCCCATGAAGAAGACCCTTCTTCCGAAGTCGTGCGCGCTGGGCTTCACCGCGCTCCTCACCGTGGCGTGCGGCGGCGAGGACTGGCAGGACTCCCTCCAGGCCCAGCCGCTGGTGGGTGACCCGTTCGCGGACCGCATCGTGTCCTTCTCTCCGGGCACGGGCGCCGGGTTCGGTCAGAGCGAGCTGCCGGGCATCGTGCTGGGCGCTCCGCGAGGGGACGGCGCGGGCTCGGGTTCGTTGGACGTGCTGTCGCTCGGGCGCAACGGCGTCATCGTCCTGGAGTTCACGGACATCGCCGTCACGGACGGGCCGGGTGTGGACCTGCTCGTCTTCGAGAACGCGTTCCTCAAGCCGAGCGGCAAGCCGTTCGCGGAGACGGGCGTGGTGGCCGTCGGCGACGACGGCGTCACCTGGCACGAGTTCCCCTGCGCGTCCTCCGACGTGGCGAACAACTACCCGGGCTGCGCGGGCGTCACGCCCGTGTACTCGCACCCCGCCAATGGCATCCCGGCCACCGACCCGTCCGTGGCGGGCGGGGACGGCTTCGACCTGGCGAGCGTGGGCCTCACCCGTGCCCGCTTCGTGCGCATCCGCGACTCGGGCGCCAACGGCTACGCGGGCATCAGCGGCGGCTTCGACCTGGATGCCGTCGCCGTGGTGAACGGCGTGCAGCTGCCGTAGTCGCGCACGAGCGCCGGGGCCGTTCTCCAGCGGACGGTCCCGGTGGCCTCGCGCGCCCATACGGCGAGTCCGGACCGCACGAGGCTTCCGGGGTGGGGGTGGCGGCATTAGATGCCCGCTGTCCCTCCCCCGGATGTGCCTCCATGAACCGTCGTTCCGCCTCACTCCTCGTGCTGCTGGGCGTCCTGCTCGGCGTGGCAGCTCCGTTCCTCCTCCCCTCGGTGGTCTGGGCGCAGACGTCCCGCGCCGCGCCGAGGAAGGAAGTGCCTCCGCCGCCGCCCGCGCCTCCTCCGGCACCGGCGTACGAGTACACCTTCGTCAAGCGCGAGAGTCCGGATGAGGACCTCGTGGAGCTCCAGCGGCTGGGGGGCGAGGGCTGGCGCGTGGTGTCCACTGTCGTCGTGGACGGCAGCACGCGGCGCTACGTGTTGATGCGTGACCGACGCGCCGGGCCCGCGTCGCATTGACTTTGCCCCTGTGGCGCCATAGTCCCGCCCCGTCATCGATGCTTTCACGCCATGGGGCGTGAGGGCTTCCAGGGAACCCGGTGTGAGTCCGGGACTGCCCCGCAGCGGTAAGCAGGAACAGCGTTCGTACGAACCCCGTTTCCGCGAGTCCGAAGACCTGGCGACGATCCGGCGTCCTCTCCACGGAGGGCCCGGCGACAGACCGGAACCTCCGCGGGGAGCTGACGGCGAAGGCAGGCCTCCAGGACGCGATACGCGCCCTGCGGTCCGGTGCCTTTCGTCCGCGCGGCCTCCCGACAGGGGAATGCCTTCTTCCGCCTCCGTGCGGGAAGGCCAGGAGCGAGGACGCGATGCGGACCGACATGAAGCGGATGAGCACGAAGGGCCAGCGCGCGGCGCTGATGGGCGCCCTGCTGGCGGTGGTGCTGGGGGGCACGGGCTGCGGCGATGATGAGTGCGTGGACGCCTTCGACTGCCGCGACAAGGGCGCGGCTCCGGCGGGCCAGGCCTGGGCCTGTGTCTCGGATCTGTGCACCCAGGTCGTCGTCGACATCGACGAGGACGACGCGGGCACCGGCACGGACGCGGGCACCGGCACGGACGCGGGCACCGGCACGGACGCGGGCACCGGCACGGACGCGGGCACGGATGGCGGCACGGTCGCTTGCGCCCCGCTGCCTCGCGAGCAGGTGCTGGGCACGCTGCAGCTCCAGGCGGGCTTCAGCGTCGCGGAGTCCGCGGACCTGTCCACGGAGGTTCGCGCGGTGGTGTCCACTCCCGGCCCCACGTATTCGCTCTTCGCGCTGCGCGAGACGGCCACGGGCCGCGACTTCTTCGCGCTGGGGACCTGGCCGGACGTGACGCTGGGCACCGCCGCGCTCGAAACGGTGCTCGCGCCCGCGGACCGCGCCAACGCGGCCGACACCTTCCTGTCCTACTTCCTGGCCTATGACGGCACGCGCCTGCTCGCGGGCTACACGAAGTCCGGCGCGGGCTTCCCGGGCTCCGTGGCGGTGGTGGATCCGTCCGCGCGCGACGCGGCGCTCTACCTCGACGCTCCGGGCAACTACACCGCCGCGGGCACCACGGACGCGTTCTTCGTCAACGGCGGCGGTCTGGACACGGTGACGGGCGGCCTGGGCGTCTACGCGCTGGTGACCTCCGCCAAGCCCTACGTCGCCGTGAAGGTGGCGGACTTCCCGGCGCAGGTGGGCGCCAGCGGCTTCACCGTCGTCGCGGATAACGGCATCGCGGTGTTCGGCTACTCGGAGGCGGACACGTACGTGAACGTGGCCTACGCCGTGTCCAACACCAAGCTGGGCGAGGCGCTGGCTTCGCGCACGCCGGTGGTGCTCACGAACGAGCCGAAGGTGGACGTGGGCTCTGACTTCAACAACGCCGCGAGCTTCGGCAACGGCGTGGCGGTGGTGCGCGGTGGCTACGGCGCCGCGGGCTTCGGCGTCACCGACGTGTCGCGCTTCTCGCTCACGCCCGGCCTGGGTGGCGGCCAGCCCATCAGCGTGGGCACGCGTGCGGCGGTGCTCAACGCCCCGGATGCGTGCACGACCGTGGATCTGCTGTCGTCGCTGGGGGCGGACCTGCTCGTGGGCGTGAAGGACGTCAACGGCCGCCGCCTCGTGCGCATCCGGCAGGGCCAGTGATGAAGCGCCCGCTGGTCGCGCTCGGCGCGCTGCTGACCCTGGGCGCGTGCACGGGCGACTCGGAGCCCGGTCCGCTTCCGGGTGAGGACATCGTGGACGCCGGCACCCACGCGGATGCCGGTGTCTCCGATGCAGGCACGGAGGTCGACGCCGGGACGGACACGGATGCCGGTGTCGACGCGGGCTCGCGGCCGGTGGATCCGTTCGCGGACCGGGTGACGGCCTACCAGTTCGGCGACTCGGCCGGCTTCGGGCAGGACCGCTTCCCGGACGTCGTGTTCGGGCCTCCCGTGGGCGCGGGGCAGTTCACGGGCTCGCTGGACGTGCTGTCGCTGGGGCGGGGCGGCTCCATCACCCTGGAGTTCACCGACCTGTTCGCGGTGGATGGCCCGGGCGTGGACCTGCTCGTGTTCGAAAACCCCTTCCAGAAGTACGGCGGCGACATCTACGCGGAGACGGCCAGCGTGTCCGTCAGCGACGACGGCGTCACGTGGTTCGACTTCCCCTGCGCCCCCACCGACAAGGACGGCGGCTACCCGGGCTGCGCAGGCACGCATCCGGTGCTCTCGGCCCCGGACAACGGCGTGTCCCCCACCGACCCGGCCGTGGCGGGCGGGGACGGCTTCGACCTGGCGGACGTGGGCCTCCCCCGTGCGCGCTTCGTGCGCCTCACCGACACGGGGCTCAACAGCTACGGCGGCACGTCCGGCGGGTTCGACCTGGATGCGCTGTCGGTGGTGAACGGCCAGCTCCCCGACGGCGGCGTGCCGTGAGGTGAGCACCCGCACCCACCCGCGGCGTGCTCCAGGGCCCCGCGTCACGTCCGTTGACGGCATTCCGCACACTGCGCGTGGGTGATTCCCTCTTCATCCACCGCCCCAGGTGAACTCCGACCCCAGCATCCGGCGGCTCCCCGGGTATGACGCGACGCGGGAGGGCGGCCGGGGCCCTGGCTGGACGCCCGCCTTCCACGGGAAAGCGTCTCGGACTCTCGGAAGATTGGGAGGTCGTGTAATGTCTTGCGCCCGATGTGGCAGATCATCATCAACGGCCCCGGCTACTTCGACACGTCGTACGACCTGCCGGAGGGCGTCACCAGCCTCGGCCGGGCGGACGAGAACGACATCGTGCTGGGCGGCGACCTGGTGTCGCGCCGGCACGCGCGGCTCTACGTCGAAGGTGACGTGCTGCGCATCGAGGACCTGGGCAGCCGCAACGGCAGCCGGGTGAACGGTGCGCCGCTCCAGGGCAGCAAGCACCTGAACGCGGGCGACACCGTGGCGCTGGGGGAGAACACCCTGGCGGTGCGCCAGCCGCACACCGTGGAGAACGCCGCCACGGAGATGATGGACCTGGGCGCGGGCGGCGTCGTGCGCTTCGGGCACGGCACGGACGTGGGCCCGTCCGTGCTGATGGCCAAGAACGTCAAGGACGCGGACGTGCTGCGCCTCCTGGACAACGTGGGGCCGCTGCCGTTCGACGACGCGTTCTCCGGCCCTTCGCCCGTACCCGCGGGCTCCGCCGTGGCCAGCCCGCGCGTGTCCTACGAGACGCTGGTGCTGCTGGTGCACGCCGCGGAGGCGCTGGCCACCGCGCGCACGCTGACCGCGTTCCTGGAGTCCGCGATGGACCGGCTCCTGGAGCGCACCGACGCCACCACGGCGGTGGTGCTGCTCAAGCACGCCACCGGGCCGCTGGTGCCCGCGGCGGTGCGCCACCGGGGACGGTTGGCCAAGGGTGAAGTGCCCGTGTCGGACGCCATCGTGGACGAGGCCATCCGCCAGGGCCGCGCGATCGCCGTGGGCGACGTGAAGGACGACCGCCGCTTCGCCGGACGCGAGAGCGTCATCATGTACGGCGTGGACCGGGTGCTGTGCATCCCCATTGGCACCGAGCCGCCCTTCGCGGGTGTGCTCTACGTCAACGTGCCCGGCGGGGGCGACACCAGCCTGGAGTTGATGCTGGACGCGTGCACCGCGGTGGCCCACCTGGTGGCCGCCGGCGTGCAGCGCTTCGCCGTGCGCGACGGCTCCAGCACGGACCGGATGCGGCGCAACCTGGAGCGCTTCCACTCGCCGGAGGTGGCCGAGCGCCGCGCCGCCGAGGCCCAGCGCACGGGCGGCAAGCTGCCGGGCCTGGAGGAGAAGAACCTCACCGTGCTGCACGCGGAGATGGCGGACTTCGGCGCCGTGATTGGCCGGCTGGGCGCGGCGCGGGCCACGCAGCTGCTCAACGACTTCCACGCGCGCATGAGCGGCATCGTCTTCAGCTTCGAGGCCACCGTCGAAGGCTTCATGGGCGAGTCCATGCGCGCCCTCTTCGGCGTGCCCTACGCCAAGGGCGACGACGCGGTCCGCGCGGTGCGCGCGGCGCTGGCCCTGCGCGCGGACTGGGAACGGGGCATGGCCCGCAGGCCCCAGGACGAGCGGTGCGACCTGCGAATCGCCCTGCACTCCACCAAGGCGCTGGTGGGGATGATCGGCACCGAGGCCCGCACGGAGTACAGCGCCGTGGGAGAGGGCATGGGAGTGGCTGGCTGGCTGGCCGCCACCGCGGCGCCCGGCCAGGTGCTGATGACCGGCAAGCTGCTGGCGGCCACCGGGGCCCGCTTCGACGTGATGCCCCTGGGCGAGCGGGTGGTGCGGCTGCCCCGCGACAAGGTGGCGGTTTTCGAGGTGATTGAAGAGGACATGGGCATGCTGACCAACCCCGGTATCCGGTGAGGCGGCCGGCGCGGCCGGTTGACGGGTTGAAGCGGGCCCCCTGCCCGGGGTTCAATGCGCTTTCCGTGGTGGACCCCCGCACCGCATGAACCCTTCGAACCAGCCCGCCCGATTGCGTCCCTTCCGGCCGCAACCCTTCGGCCGGTACACGCTCCTGTCGCATCTGGCCACCGGCGGCATGGGGGAGATCTACCTCGCCCGCCTGGAGGGCGCGCAGGGCTTCGAGAAGCTGTGCGTCATCAAGAAGATCCTCCCGCAGTTCGCGGAGGACCAGGACTTCGTCGACCGCTTCGTCGGTGAGGCGCGCACGCTGGTGCGGCTGGGGCACGGGTCCATCGCGCAGGTGCTGGACATGGGCGTGCACGAGGGCGAGGCCTACATGGCCCTCGAGTACGTGGACGGCAAGGACCTGCGCAAGGTGGCCGCGCGCGTGCGCGACAGGCAGACGCCGCTGCCGCTCACCTTCGTGCTGTACGTGATGGGCCGGGTGCTGGACGCGCTGGCGTACGCGCACCGCAAGCGGGACGAGGAAGAGAAGGAGCTGAAGCTCGTCCACCGGGACATCTCGCCGCAGAACATCCTCATCTCCTACGAGGGGGAGGTGAAGGTCATCGACTTCGGCCTGGCGAAGAGCCGGCTGTCGGCGGCGAAGACGAACCCCAGCATCATCCTGGGCAAGTTCCTCTACATGTCGCCCGAGCAGGCCCGGCACCAGCCGGTGGACCGCCGCAGCGACCTGTACGCGGCGGGCCTGTGCCTCTACGAGCTCATCTCCGGCAAGAACCCCTTCGACGCGCTTCCGCCGGGCGAACTGATGTCCGCGGTGGCGAACCCGAAGGTGGCGCCGCTCAGTGACGTGGAGCCACTGACGCCGCCGGCGGTGTCGCAGCTGGTGGCGAAGGCGCTGGCGGTGGAGCCGGGCCAGCGCTTCCAGACGGCGGAGGACTTCCGGGTGCGCCTGCAGGCGTGCCTGACGGAGATCGACACCAGCGCGGGCCCGGAGAGCGTCAGCCGCTTCATGCGCGACCTGTTCTCCGCGGACTACCAGTCCGAGCGGCGCCTGCTGACGTCCCTGCGCGAGGTGTCGCGCGACGTGCGCGCCAGCGGCACGTACGAGGCGCTGGGCCCCGCGCCGCGCCCGACGATGCCGGCGGCCACGCTGCCGCCCAAGACCATCCGCCTGGATGGTCCGGTGGAGCCCCTGTCCTTCCATCCCACGCCCCGGAGCCGCGAGGACGGCGGCGGCGCGCGCGACGACGGTGAGACGCGCCCCGGCGTGATGGTGGACGAGTCCACGCGTCCCGCGTTCCCGGTGGAGGCGCTGGAGGAGGCGGCCCGCGCGAAGATGCGGCCCAGCCCCGCGTCGTCGGAGCCGTCGCTCACGGTGGAGGTCCGCCAGGACGCGATGGACCGGCCCACCATCCTCGAGGGCCTGCCGGCCATCCGGCTTCCCTCGGACCGCGCCGTGGAGGCGGATGTTCCGGCCCCGCTGCTGGGAGAGCCCACCGCGCCCCGGGCGGACGCGCTGCAGGCCTCCGAGCCGCACGGGGAGCCCACCGCGCCGCGCGCCACGTCGCTGCCGTACGCGGGGCCGGCAATGCCGTCGCGTGACGCGCCTCCAGTGCCGGACGTGCCGGTGTCGCGGCCGTTCGCGGACGCGGGAGGGCGGGGCGCTTCGTTGCCCTTCTCCGATTCGGTGGGCCCGCGGGGCGTGCCGCCTCCTCCGATGGCGCCGATTCCCGCCGTACGGCCCTCGGATGGTCCCGTTCCCGTCGTGCCGGTGGATGCGTCGCGGCCGGTGGCGCCTCCGCCGTTGCCTTCCTTCGACTCCGGGGCGGCGCGGTTCGAATCGGCGGGTGAGTCGCTGCCGTTCATGGAGCCGCCGCCTCCGCCGGACGGCCCGTTCGCCGATGACGAGGAGCTTCCCGAGAGCGCCTATCCGTGGCCGGAGCCCATCCCCGAGGGAGGCCGCTCCGCGGGAGCCGAGCTTCGCGCCGCGGAGGTGCGTATCCCGGAGGGGCAGCGCCCCACCTCCGCGATGCCGTCCCTGTCGTCCGCGCGCCCTGGAGCCATGACGCCGTCGAACGGCAGCCGTCCCGCGCCGCCGTCCGCGTTCGATGCGGCTCGCGCCTCGGAGCCCCTGCCGAGCTACGAGTCGGTGCGCGCGTCGGAGTCGTCGCGGGGCTTCGACTCGCCCCGGGCTTCCGAGCCGTCCCGCGGCTTCGATGCGCCCCGCGCCGCCGAGTCCGCGCGTGCCGTGGAAGCCCGCGTCCCGGAAGGCCAGCGCCCCACGGCCGCGATGCCGTCCCTGTCGTCCTCGCGCCCCGGCGTGACGACGCCGTCGAATGGCAACCGGTCGGCTCCGGCGCCAGCGTCAGTGCCGCTGCCGTCGTACGCGGCGCCCACCATCCAGGTGCCCTCCATCCAGTCCGGCGCCTTGCACTCCTTCGAGGCCGAAGAGGACTCGCGGGACTCCGAGCCGCTCGATTCGGGTCCGACTCCCCGGCCCACGATGCAGGACACGCGGCCGTCGGAGGACCTGGTCTCGGTGGATGCCCGCGCCCTGGAGGCGGACTCCAGCGTGCCGTACATCTCCGCGGAGCCGGACGACGCCCCGGCCGCGCGCGAGGGCGACGCGGACACGCACCCGCGCATCTCCATGCCCCGTGCCTCGCGCCGCGAGGAGCCGCAGGCCCGGGTGATGCTGGACGAGGCGCAGCTGCGCGAGACCTCCTCTTCCACCGGCAAGCGTGAGGCCGACACCGGCCCCACCGCGCCGGCCCGGGGCCGCACCGGGTCCCGGCGCGCCGTGCGCGGTTCGTCGCCGGGCACGCCGCCCCCGCGCTCCAGCACCGCGTCGAGCATGCGCGCCGTCACCCGCGCCCCCGCGCCCGCCGCGGATCCGGACGAGTCGTCCACCGCGCGCGCGACGCGCGACGACGCGACCCGGCGCAAGGCCGTGCCGGTGCGACCGGAATCCTCGGAGCCGCCGCGTGCCGCGCGGCGCGAGCCAGCGCCGGTCCGCAAGGGCGGGGCGCTGCGCTCGGCGCTGGTGTTCATTCTGTTGATGGTCGTCGCGCTGTCCATCGTGGGCGCGGGGCTCTACTTCGTCCCCGAGCTGCGCGTGGCCGTGGGCCTGGAGCAGTCGCGCACGTCGACGCCGCCTCCGCCCACCCCGGTGCAGCAGATCCCCACGCGGCCCGCGAACCCCCAGGGGCGTCCGCCCGCGCCTCCTGCCCAGAACGTGGCCACGGCGCCCACCACCGCGCCGGCGGAGTCCACGCAGGCCCCCACCGAGCCGGATTCCACGGACGCGCAGGAGGTGGAACTGGACGTCCTGCTCGGCACGGAGGCGCCGCCGGCGCCGGGCGCCGCCGCTCCCGCCGCGAAGAAGGCGGCGCCGTCACGCCCCGGCAAGCGCGCCGCGCCGACCCGTGCTCCCGTCAAGGAGAGCAGCCTCCCTCCGGAGTTGGAAAAGGAATGGACGCAGACGAAGGCGCTCCACCGGATGCTCAAGAACAACCATGGCTGCGAGGCCATGTCGATGCAGTGCACGCTCTTCGACAGGCTGGCGGACGACTTCGCCGTGGGCGGCAGTGAGACGCCGACCCTCAAGCAGGTGAAGGACCTGCATGAACAGCTGAAGAACGTGAAGCGCCGCCAGGACTAGGAGGCGCCCGCGAGGACGCCCTCTTCAGGTGGCGTGCCTCAACGCCGCGTGCCCGCGTCCATCATCTCCGTGCCCGCGTCGCGCCCGGAGCCACCGGTGCCCTCCGAGGCCGTGCCCCGGTAGCTCTCCGCGAGCCCCGTGCCCAGCTCCCCGCTGCCACCCGTCCGCTGGCCCATGCCGGTGTTCCCCTCCATCCGGTGGGGGGCCGCGGTACCGCCGCCCAGCGAGCCCAGGCTGTCACTGTTGTACGGCTTGCCGCCGCCCTCATCGCGCAGCGGGCTGCTCGCCGCTTTACCGGCCGGTTCAGCGCGGGAGCGGTGCTGGAGCTGGACGGGGTCCTGGAACCCCTGCGTCTCCTCCGAGGGCTGCTCCCTGCCGCAGCCCCAACCTCCCAGGGCGCCACCCACCAACAGTCCCAATCCCACCGCGCGCTTGAAGCCCGTCATGGTTTCCCCCTCGGGCGCGAGGAAGTCCGCGCCTGCCCGTCCGGGAAGTTAGGACCGCTGTCCCCTGGGGCCACCC
>NZ_RAWF01000172.1:0-21492 GCF_003612075.1 Corallococcus sp. CA041A | reverse complement strand
GGGGGCGGGCACGGGAGCCCGCTCGAGGTCGATCCAGTGGCGCTGCCGCTGGAAGGGATACGTAGGAAGGGTGACGCGCTGGCGCTGCTCGTCGGCGTGGAAGGCCCGCCAGTCCAGGGCCACGCCCCGGCGCCAGAGCTGGCCCGCGGCGGTCAGGAGGGCGCTCCAGTCCGCGGCATCGCCGGTGGACTCGCCCAGGGAGGCGAACACCCGCGAGCGCTGGTCGGCCGTGGCCTGCTGCCGCGCCAGCGTGGCGAGCGTCACGCGCGGGCCCACCTCCAACATCAGGTGGTCGCCCTTGTCCCAGAGCGTGCGCAGCGCGGGGGAGAAGCGGACCGTGTCGCGCAGGTGCCGCGCCCAGTACTCAGGGGACGTCGCCTCGGAGTCCTTCAGCCACGTGCCCGTCGCGGTGGAGACGATGGGGATGCGCGGTGCGGACAGGCGCATGCCCTTCACCGTCTCCAGGAAGGGCGCCACCGCGGCGTCCATCATGGGCGAGTGGAATGCGTGCGACGTCTGGAGCATCCGGCACGCGGTGCCCTCCGCCTCCAGCGCGGCCTGGAGCCGCTGCACGGCCTCCGTGGGGCCGGACACCACGCACAGGCGGGGCCCGTTGTCCGACGCGATGGCCATTCCGTCCGTCAGCTTGGGGGCCACCGCTTCGGCGGACAGGCGCACCGACAGCATGCTGCCCGGCGCCTGCGCCTGCATGAGCTGGCCGCGCTTCGCCACCAGGTGCAGCGCGTCCTCCAGCGTGAAGACGCCCGCGAGGCACGCGGCGACGAACTCGCCCACGCTGTGGCCCACGAGCGCGCCCGGCCGCACGCCCCAGCTCCACCAGAGCTGCGCGAGCGCGTACTCCACCGTGAAGAGGGCCGCCTGCGCGAACGACGTCTGGCGCAGCGTCTCCGCGGCCTCGGGAGACTCCGGGTCCTTCGGGAAGAGCACCTCGCGCAGGTCGCGCCCGAGCAGCGGCTTGAGCACCTCCGCGCACGCATCCACCGTGGCGCGGAAGGCCGGCGCGTGGCGGTACAGCCCGTGCGCCATGTCTGGGTGCTGCGAACCCTGTCCCGGGAAGAGGAACGCGACGGGCGGCGTGGACTCCAGCGCGGAGGCCTCCGGCTCGGCCGCCGTCAGCGCCCGCACCGCTTCCTCATGGGTGCCCGCCACCACGGCGCGGCGGAACGGGAACGCCTTGCGGCCCGTGGCCAGCGTGTGCGCCACGTCCGCGAGCGAATCCTCCGGATGCGCCTGGAGGTGCGCGGCCAGCCGCAGCGCCGCCTGCGTCACGGCCGCGGGCGTCTTCGCGGACAGCGTGAGGAGCTGGCGCGGCTTCGACGGGCCGGAGGCGGGACGCTCCGGGGCCTCCTCCACCACGACGTGCGCGTTGGTGCCGCCCACGCCGAACGAGCTCACCCCCGCGCGCAGGGGGCCGGTGCCCTCCGGCCACGCGGAGCGCTTCGCCTGCACGAAGAAGGGGCTGCGCGGGAAGTCGATTTTCGGGTTGGGCGTCTGGAAGTGCAGCGTCGGCGGCAGCTCGCGGTGCTTCAGCGAGAGCACGGTCTTCAAGAGGCCCGCCACGCCCGCCGCGGCGGTCAGGTGGCCGAAGTTGCTCTTCACCGAACCGATGGCGCAGAAGCCCGTGTCGGAAGTGTGCGCGCGGAACGCCTGCGACAGCGCCTCCACCTCGATGGGGTCGCCCAGCGGCGTCGCCGTGCCGTGCGCCTCCACGTAGCGGATGGTGCGCGGGTCGATGCCCGCGTTCGCGTGCGCCGTGGCGATGGCGGTGGCCTGGCCCTCCACGCCCGGCGCCGCGAAGCTCACCTTGGCCGCGCCGTCGTTGTTGATGCCCACGCCGCGCAGCACCGCGTGGATGACGTCGCCGTCCGCCTGCGCGTCCGACAGGCGCTTGAGCACCACCGCGCCCAGGCCGTCGCTGAAGAGGGTGCCGGTGGCGTTCGCGTCGAAGGGGCGGCAGTGCCCGTCCTGGGAGAGCATGCCGCCCTCCTGGTACAGGTGGCCGGACTTCTGCGGCACCGTCACGGACGCGCCGCCCGCCAGCGCCACGTCACACTGGTGCGTCTGGAGCGCCCAGAAGGCCTGCGCTACAGCGACCAGCGACGTGGAGCACGCGGTGTTGAGCGACAGCGCGGGCCCGCGCAGGTCCAGCTTGTGCGCGACGCGGGTCGCCACGTAGTCCTTCTCGTTGGCCACCATCGCCTGGAAGGCGCCCACCCGGCCCACGATGTCCTGCCGGGGCAGCACGTGCAGCGGCTGGTAGCTGTTGTTGTGCGTGCCCGCGAAGACGCCGACGAGGCCGGGGTACGTCTCCGGCACGCAGCCGGCGGACTCCAGCGCCTCCCACGCCGTCTCCAGGAACAGGCGCTGCTGCGGATCCATCACCTGCGCTTCCTTCGGCATGATGCCGAAGAAGGCCGCGTCGAACAGCTCCACGCCCTCCAGGGTGCCGCGCGCCCGCACGTACTCGGGGGCGTCGCGCTCGGCGGCGGGCACGGACGGGTCCACCTCCTCGCGCGTGAAGGTGGAGACGGACTCCACGCCGCCCACCAGGTTCTTCCAGAACGTCTCGATGTCGGGCGCGCCCGGGAAGCGGCCTGCCATGCCGATGATGGCCACCGGCTCCGCGCCGCCCGCCGCCTGCTGACGCTTCGCCTGCCGCGCCTCCGCCAGTTGCTTGAGCGACGGACGCGACGCATCCCCCGTCAGCACCGCCGCCAGCTGCGCCACCGTGGGGGACTGGAACAGCTGGACGATGGGGATCTCCAGCCCATGCGCCTGCCGCAGCCGCGCCACGCACTGGAGCGCGAGCAGCGAGTTGCCACCCAGCTCGAAGAAGCTGTCGTGCACGCCCACCCGGTCGATGCGGAGCAGCTGCGCCCACGCGTCCGCGAGCGTGCGCTCCAGCGGCGAGCGCGGCGCGACGAACGCCTGCTGCAGCTCCGGCCGCGTGGGCAGCGGGGCGGGCAGGCTCCGGCGATCAATCTTGCCGCTGGGCGTGCGAGGCAGGGCGTCCATCACCACGAACGCGGAGGGCACCATGTAGTCCGGCACCCGCGTGGACAGGTGGCGCCGCAGCGTCCCGGCCGCGTGCTCCAGCGTGCCGTCCGGGACGACGTAGGCCACCAGCCGCTTGTCGCCGGGCACGTCCTCGCGCGCCACCACCGCCACCTGCTTCACCGCGGGGTGGCTGCCCAGCGCGACTTCAATCTCGCCCAGCTCGATGCGGTAGCCGCGCACCTTCACCTGGCCGTCGATGCGGCCGAGGAACTCCACGTTGCCGTCCGGCAGCACGCGCGCCAGGTCGCCCGTCTTGTAAGCGCGCTCGCTGGTGCCGGGCTTGAGCGGGTGCGGCACGAAGCGCTCCGCCGTCAGCGCCTCGCGGTGCAGGTAGCCCTTCGCCAGGCACACGCCCGCGAGGAACAGCTCGCCGGACTCACCCTGCGGCACGGGCTTCTTCTGCTCGTCCAGCACCAGCAGCTCGCAGCCGTCCACCGCCATGCCAATGGGCGGCAGCGCGGGCCACGTGTCGGGCGAGCCCCGGAGCACGTAGCTGGAGACGACGTGCGTCTCCGACGGGCCGTAGTGGTTGTGCAGCGCGCAGCCCGGCAGCGCGGCGAAGAACGCGCGCAGGTGGTGCGTCACCTGGAGCTGTTCGCCCGCGGTGACGACCTCGCGCAGGGTGGGCGGCACCTTCTGGTGCGAGGTGGCGATCTCCGCCAGGTTCTGCAGCGCGATGAAGGGCAGGAACAGCCGCTCCACGCGCTCGTCCGCCAACAGCTGCAACAGCAGCACGGCGTCCAGCCGCAGCGCGTCCCGCACCAGCACCAGCGTTCCGCCGGAGCACCAGGTGCCGAACAGCTCCTGGAACGACACGTCGAAGGACAGCGGGGAGAACTGCAGCGTGCGCGTGCCCGGCCCCGCGATGGACTGCCCCAGCTGCCACGCGATGAGGTTGGCGAGCGGCCGGTGTCCCATGGCCACGCCCTTGGGCGTGCCCGTGGAGCCGGACGTGTAGATGGCGTACGCCAGCCCCTCCAGGCTGGACGCGTCCACCGGCGATGCCGGGGCCTCCGGGGCGAAGAGGGCAGGGGATTCATCCAGGCACAGCACCGGGCCCGCGAAGGCAGGCAGCCCCGCGCGCAGCTTCGCCTGGGTGAGCAGCACCGGCGCCTTCGCGTCCTCCAACATGAAAGCCAGACGTGGCGCGGGATAGGCCGGGTCCAATGGCAGATACGCGCCGCCTGCCTTGAGCACGGCCAGCACCGCCACCACCATCTCCACCGAGCGCTCCAGGCACACGCCCACGAGCACGTCCGTGGTGACGCCCAGGCCCCGCAGGTGGTGCGCGAGCTGGTTGGAGCGACGGTCCAGCGCCGCGTACGTCAGCCCCGCGCCTTCGAACCGGACCGCCTCGGCGTCAGGCGTCCGGGACGCCTGCGCGGTGAAACGCGCCACCACTGTCTGCATGAGCGCTGCGTCCACGGACTTATCCCCCGGGTCCATCAGACCGTCAGGTACCGAGCGTTTGAGATTGAAGAGAATGGGAAAGACGGGCCAATCCGGGCACGCAGCATGCCATGCCTGGAAAGGAATGATCGCGTCTGGGCAGATTCCTTACATCCGGCCGACCCCTCGGCCGCTCCCCAGCCGCCACATTCAGAGAAAGCGCGAGAAGAACGCCAACACCCTGCGTGGATATTCTTCGGGAGAGGCCTGGAGGTAGCTTTCGTGCCCCGCACCCGGCACGCGCCACTTCTCCCACGGGCCTTGACCCTGGCGAAGCAGGTTTTCCAGGGCTGCGTCCGGCACCCATGGATCCGAATCGCCCGCCACCAGCAGGACGGGGCGACCCGCGAGCGCGGCCATGTCCCGCGCGGGTTGCACGGCGTTCACGTCCACGCCCGCGCGCTTCATCACCCCCAGCGCCGGCCACAGGCCCAGGGGTCCCCAGTGTCCCAGCTCGTCCTGGAGCGCCTGCGCGGGCGCCACGGCCGCGGCCTCCACCACCACGGCCTTGATGCGCGGATCCTCCGCCGCGGCCTTCAACACCGAATAGCCCCCCAGGGAGAACCCGAGCGCACCGATGCGCTTCGCGTCCACCTCTGGCTGGAGCGCGGCGAAGTCCACCGCCGCCCGCACCTGGGTCGCCTCGCGGTCGCCATAGGTGGACACGGTTCCGCTGCTCTCGCCGTGCGCGCCCAGGTCGAAGAGCACCAGCCCGTACCCGGCCCGGGCCAGGAACCGCGCCTCGGGCAACAGCTGCGTGCGGTTGCCTGACAGCCCATGGACCAGGACGACGAGCGCCCCGTCGCGCGGAGGCAGGTACCAGCCCTTGAGCTGGAGGCCGTCGCGGTCCTGGAACGCCACGTCGCGCAGGCCGGCGAACTCCGCTTCCTGGGGAGGACTGCCCACTGGTTGCCGGGGCGGGTGCACCTCCTGGGAGATGTATCGCGCGCTGCGCACCGCGACCCAGGCGGCCATCGCCAGCAGGGCCACGCCTCCCAGCAGAAGCCCGGCGACGAGCGGACGCTTCACGCGGACTCCCGGGCCACCCAGGCGTCGAGCTTCGCCTCGAGCACGTCCAGCGGCAGCGAGCCCGTCAGCAGCACCTCGTCGTGGAAGGCCTTCACGTCGAAGCGCGTCCCCAGCGCGGCCTCTGCCTTGTCTCGCAGCGCGCGGATGCGCAGCTGGCCGACCTTGTACGCCAGCGCCTGCCCGGGCCACGCGATGTAGCGGTCCACCTCGTTGGTGACGTCCAGCTCCTGGCGCGGCGCGTTCTCCATGAAGAAGTCCAGCGCCTGCTTCCGCGTCCAACGCTTCGCGTGCAGGCCGGTGTCCACCACCAGCCGCACCGCGCGCCACATCTCGTAGGCCAGCTGGCCGAACTTGTCGTGCGGGTCGTCGTACAGGCCCAGCTCGTCGCCCAGGGACTCGCTGTACAGCGCCCAGCCTTCATCGAAGGCCACGTAGGACGTGAAGCGGCGGAAGGCCGGCACGTCCGTCTGCTCGTTGGCGAGGCACACCTGGAAGTGGTGGCCGGGCACGGCCTCGTGCAGCGTCAGGGGCACCATCTCCCAGACGGGCCGCGTCTCCGGCCGGTAGAGGTTCACCTGGAAGGTGCCCGGGCGCGAGCCGTCCGCGGCGGCCGGGAAGTAGAAGCCCGTCGTCACGTCCGGGGCCATGGCCTCCGCGATGGGTTCGACCACGTAGGGGGTCTTCGGCATCGTCCGGAACAGCCGCGGGAGCAGCGGATCAATGCGGCGGGCCAGCGTCCGGTAGCGCGCGAGCAGCGACTCGCCGGTGGGCTCGTAGAAGCGCGTCTCCGTGCGCAGCGTGTCGAAGAAGCCCTGGAGCGTGCCGGTGAAGCCCGTGCGCGCCATCACCGCGTCCATCTCCGCGCGCAGCCGCTGGACCTCCGTCAGGCCCACCGCGTGGATCTCCTCCGGCGTCATCCGCGTCGTCGTGTGCCGGCGCGCGAGCACCGTGTACAGCGCTTCACCGTCCGGGAACTGCCACACGCCCACCGTCTCTGGCGCGGCGGGCAGGTACTCCGTGGTGACGAAGTCCAGGGCGCGCTTCAGCGCGGGCACCACGGTGTTCGCGATGGCGTCGCGGCCCGCCTGCGCAAGCCTCCGTGCGTCCTCCGGCGTGAAGTCCTTGGGCAAGCGGGTGAAGGGACTGAAGAAGCCGCTCTGCGTGGCATCCTTCACCACCTGCCGCTCCAGCTGCGGCGGGATGCGCTGGAGCACGATGCGCGGGTGGATGCGGTGCTGGCGCATGCCCTCGCGCATCAGCGCCACCACCTGATCCGCGTAGGCGCCGAAGCCCTCCAGTCGCTTCACCCAGTCCTCGTAGTCCCGCACCGTCTCGAAGCGCAGGGTGTCCGCGAGCTGGTACGCCGTCTGGAGCCCCGGCGGCTGCTTGAGCCCCTCCGGCAGGCCTCCCATCTGGTTGAGGGGCAGGAGGTGGCTCTTCACCCCGTACTCTTCCAGCCACGTCTCGTGCATCCGGCGGAAGAGGTCCAGGTGCAGCCGGTCCGCGTCGCTGTCCAGCGCGGCGCGGTCCACGTCCTGGAGCCTGCGCAGCACGGCGTGGCTGTGCTGGTGATCCGCTTCCAGCGCCGTGAGGCTCAGGTCATCCCAGCGGTCATTCCAGCGCCGGTCCCCCAGGAGCGACGCGTAGGTGGGGTACTGCTGGAGCGAGTACTGCCACTCCGCTTCCAGCAGGGTGTGCAGCGAAGCGGACGCGGCGCCGCGCTGGGGGACGGACTGGGATGACATGGACGGACTCCGGCGTGGAAACCGCGGCTAGACGAACAGAGAAGGATCGAACTCGTCCACGTTGACCGGCAGCAGCCGGGGCAGGGGGCGCTGGAACACGCGGGCGTTGAGCTCCAGGTCGACGACCTTCAGGCCCAGCGGGGTGAGATCGCGGAATTTCTGGCTCACGTACTCGCGCAGGCCCAGCACGGCGACCTGGCGTTTCTCTTCGAGCAGGGGCTTGAGCGCCTCCGCGAAGTCCGCGCCGTCGTGGCTGGCCAGGCCGACCGCCGCCTGCGGACGCTGGGTGCGGATGTTCTCCAGGAGCTTGAGGATGCCCAGGTCCACGACCTTCTGGTCCGGACGGCCGTGCAGCAGCGCCACTTCACAGCCCGCGGACTTCAGCGCGCGCACGAAGCCAATCATCGCGTCCGGCAGCTGCTCACCCCGAGAGTTGAGCACCACCACGCAGCGCACCGGCTTGGGGAAATATGTGTCGCAGAAGGCGACGAGCCGGTCGAACTGCACCCGGTCCTGCGGCTCGGGCTTGCGCCCGACGATGTTGGAGACGGCCCAATCGACGTTCTCGGCGTCGATGAGGACGTAGGATGCGGCGGCGGGGCGGACGGATTGCATGGCGGGCACAATACGCGGGCTGCCGGCCGTTGGGGGTTTTCATCGACCCAGGCGAATTCGTTGGAACTCCTCGCGCAACAGCTCTGACACACGCCGCACCCGGGGAATATCCAGCGCGGATTTCGCGCACACCAGGTGGGTCTGACTCCGGGAGAAGGGCCCCAGGTCCACGTCCAGAGGGACGAGGCGCGAGGGGCGGGTGAAGCGGTGCGCCATGCGCGCCATCACCATCGCGCCCAGGCCCGCCTCCGCCGCCGCGACCAGCACCAGGTAGTTGTCCGCGGTGAATGACGGACTGAAGCCGGGGATCATCGACTCCAGTTGGGGGTTGGGCGGGACGGCTTCGAAGGGGGGCGCCCAGGCCACCCAGGGCAGCTGCTGGAGCGATAGCTTCTTCGGCAGCCGGGCCTTCAGGGCCTTGGACACGAAGACGGCGTTGGGGACCTCCAGCGTGTCCACGAGCTTCAGGTCCGCGCTGGTGGGAGGCCGTCCGCGCAGCGCGAGGTCCGCCTCACCGCGCCCCAGGTCCAGGTATTGAATCTGGGATTGCACCTCCAGGCGCAGGCCCGGGTGCTTCTGGGAGACGAAGGCGGCGAAGGGGGCCAGGAAGTCGAAGCTCATGTAGGGCGTGGCCGTCACGCGCACGATGCCCCGGGGCGAGCTGTCCGCGGACTCCGCCGCGCGGTGCAGCTCCCCGGCCCACTCCGCCATCTTCTTCGTGGGCACGAGCAACCGCTCTCCCGCGGACGTGAGCGCCGCGCCATCCACGCTCCGGCGGAACAGCGCGGAGCCCACCGCGTACTCCAGCGCGGCCAGCCGCCGGCTCACCGTGGGTTGTCCGATGCGCAGCCTCCGCGCGGCCCCGCTGAAGCTGCCCGTCTCCGCGATGGCGAGGAACAGCCGGGCGTCGTCCCAGGAGATATCCATGAATGGATGGCATCATGCCGATTTCGCGGATTCCCATCCATGAGCGCATCGCGCATCGTGCCGCCTGTCCCGAACGCCCGGTGCCTCGCGCCGGAAGGAAGAAGGTGTCCGTCATGAAGTCCTCCCTGCTCGCGCTCTGCCTCTGTGTCGCTGGGTTCGCCACTGGCTGCGCCACGTCCTCGCACGGCGTCCAGAAGTCCACGCTCGGCGTGACGCGGCCGGCGGACGCGCTGCTCGCGGAGCTGGACGTGCCCGGGCCGGTGGAACTGGAGACCGTCACCTCGTGCGACTGGGCCGTGGACCGAAGCGGCCTCATCAACCTGGACCACCCGACGGCGAAGGCAGCGCACCTGGAGGACGGGGACGAGCCCGTGCAGGTCTTCTTCCACGCGATTCGTCATCCCACGAAGGGCATGTACATCGTGGACACCGGCGTGGAGACGGCGCTGCGGGACGCGCCGGACCGCTCGGCGCTGGGCGGCATCATCACGAGCGCGATGCACATGGAGAAGATGACGGTGCTGGCGCCGCTGGGCGAGTGGCTGGCGAAGCAGCCCCAGCCGCTCTCTGGCGTCTTCCTCACGCACCTGCACCCGGACCACATCAGCGGCATGGCGGACGCACCGGCGGGGACGCCCGTGTACACCGGCCCGGGTGAGGCGGGCCTCCGCGCCTTCCGGAACCTGGTGGTGCAGGGCGCCACGGACCGCGCGCTGGAGGGCAAGCCGGCGCTGTCGGAGTGGAACTACACGGCCGACCCGAAGGGCCTCTTCGACGGCGCGGTGGACGTCTTCGGGGACGGCTCCGTGTGGGCTCTCTGGGTGCCGGGGCACACGCCGGGCAGCACCGCGTACCTCGTGCGCTCCACGAAGGGGCCGGTGCTGCTGTTGGGCGACGCCAGCCACACGCGCTGGGGCTGGGAGCACGACGTGGAGCCGGGCTCCTTCACGGACGACGGGCCCCGGGGCGTGGAGAGCTTCAAGAAGCTGCGCGCCTTTGTCGCGGCGCACCCGGCGGTGGAGGTGCGCTTCGGCCACCAGCACTGAGGCGTTCTGCTCCCCGGAACGCGCGGCGGTAGGCGAGGGGGCTGGTGGTGACGAAGCGCTGGAAGTGTTCGCGGAAAGAGGTGGGCGAGCCGAAGCCCACTTCTTCAGCGACGGCCTCCACGGACTGCTCGGTGGTCTCCAGCAGGTACTGGGCGCGGCGCACGCGGGCGTGGAGGAGCCACTGGAGGGGCGTGGTGCCGGTCTGCTCCCGGAAGCGGCGGCTCAAGGTGCGCTCGCTCATCGCCGCCTTCCGGGCGAGGGCTGGGAGCGTCAGTGGCCGGTCCAGGTGGTCCTCCATCCAGTGCAGGAGCGGCTCCAGCGACGCGCCTTCGGGGGCGGGAGGCACGTGGGTGATGAACTGGGACTGGCCGCCGTCGCGCTCCAGCGGCATCACGGCCAGCCGCGCAGCGTCCGCCGCCACCGCGGCGCCATGGTCGCGCCGCACCATGTGCAGGCAGAGGTCCAGCCCCGCCGCCGCGCCCGCGGAGGTGAGGAACTGGCCGTTGTCGACGTAGAGGACGTTCGGATCCACCTGGATGGAGGGGAAGCGCCGGGCCAGCTCCTCCGTGGCCATCCAGTGCGTGGTCGCGCGCAGCCCATCGAGCAGCCCTGTCGCGGCCAGGAGGAACGCTCCCGAGCAGATGGACGCGATGCGCGTGCCCCGGCCCGCGGCCGCGCGGAGGACCTTCACGAGCCTGGGCGGCACGGGCCCGGAGACATCCGTGATGCCGGGCAGGATGATGGTGTCCGCGCGCGCCAGGGCGCCCAGGCCATAATGGGTCTTCACCCGGAACGCGCCCGCGTGGACCTCCGGCGTCAGTCCGCAGACGCGGACCTGATAGCCGGGGCCGCCGAAGGGCAGCCGCACATGGCGGAAGACCTCGGTGGGAATCGAGAGGTCGAAGGGCACCACTCCGTCCAGCGCGACGATTGCCACGGTGTGCATGTCGGGACGATGCCAGGGCTGGTGGGTTCCCGCCAAGGTAAGTCGTGGCGGGAAGTCGTCGAAAGATGGCGTTTCCGCCACTTACGGTGGGAGTGGGGCCCGTGTCATACGGACGGGGCTTCGTGGCGATGGCCGCCACGGCGTGCCAGGGACGTGTGACGGGGTGTTGATCTACCGCTTGCTGCTCCTGCTGAAGTTCGTGGGCGTGGTGCTCTACGGCGGCGGGCTCGTGGGGGCGCTGGTCGCGACGGAGTCCCGGGACCGCAAGCGCGCGGTGCACGCCATCGCGTCACCGGGGTTGGTGGTGACGTGGACGGCGGGCTACCTGCTCACGCTCCAGTTCAACATCGCATTGACGGAGGCGTGGATCCTGGGCGGGTTGACGCTGTCGCTGGTGTCGCAGCTGGCGCTGGTGGCCATGGCGTCCCGTGAGCGGCGCACGGTGGCGGGGGCACTCTGGGCCGCCGTGCCGTTCTTCTGCGTGTTGGTTCTGATGGTCTTCCGGCCGCGCTGGCCCTGGGTGGACACATGAATGCGCTGAGACAGCTGCGGTGGGTGGCCTTCCTGGAGGGGATGTCCTTCCTGGGGCTGCTCTTCATCGCGATGCCGGTGAAGTACCTGTTCGCTCAGCCCCTGGCGGTGCGGATCACAGGCAGCGTCCACGGGCTGTTGTTCCTGCTCTTCGTGTCCTCACTGTTCCGCGCGGCATCCGAACACGGCTGGACGGCGCGCCGTTCGCTCGCGGTGTTCGGCGCGTCGCTGGTGCCATTCGGGAACTTCGTGTTGGACCGCTCGCTGCGGCGGGAGGAGCAGCGAGCGGAGAGCTCCACACCTACCGCAGCCGGAACGAGCCCTCGGAGATGATCAGCAGCTCCACGCCGGTGGTGGCCTTGGGGCCGAAGGCCACCAGGGTGGCGGTGGCGCCGCCTCGCACCGCGGCGTCATAGGTGGCGAAGGCGTTGACCACCGCGTCCGCGAGCGCCGTGGCGGACGCCTTGCCGGACTGTTCCAGCACCGTGCCCAGCGCGGCTTCGAGCGTCGCGCCCGCCTGCGCGCCTGCATGCACCGCCGAGTCGAAGGCGAGCTGGTTGCTGCTCGTCACCCCCAGCTGGGCCCCCATCACGGTCGCGCTGCCGCCGGTGGCGAGCTGGGTGTTGTAGTTCGCCCAGGCCGTCGCGGCGGCGTTGGCCGCCGTGGCGGAAGAGAGGTTCGCTCGCAGCGACGTGGCGGCGGTGTTCGCCTGTTGCAGCGTCAGGTCGGTGGCGCTCGCGCCCTGGAGCAGGGCCTTCACGGCGGCCTCGGTGGCCCGGGCCTCCAGCGCGGCGGCGGCTCGCACCGACGCGTCCGCGACCGCGATGCCCGCTCCCGAGGACAGCCGCGCGTCCACCGCGATGCGATAGGACACGCTCGCCTCGCGCTCCGCCTGCTGGTCTTGCGCGTCGTTCGCCTGGGGCGTGGCCGCGCGCACCGCCGCGAAGAACGTGTCGTAGGCGCCCACCGCGGACTGTCCGCCGGCATCCAGTGACGCGTCCAACTGCGCGGACGCAGCCAACGACGCGCTGAAGAGCTGCTCCTGCGTGACGGCCACGCCAGCCCGGGCGTACGCCTTGATCCGAGTCGTCTGCGCCGCGCGCACCGCCGCGCTCAACGCCTCCACCGACTCCGCCGCCGTCGCCTTGAGCTGGCCGCGCACCGCCGCCGCCTGCTCCGAGTTCAACCGCGCGCGCAGGTCCACCGTGTCCACGCCTTCCGGCGAGTCCCCGTCCCGCACCATCTGGACGAAGACCTCCGCCTCCAGCGAGGACTCACTCGTGATGGGCGGCGCCGTGCGCGCGTCCTGGCCGGACCGCGGCGTCGTGGAGTCCAGCACCGCGGAGCCCACCGTGGCGGCGGACGCATTCACCGCTTCGATGATCAGCCGCTGCCCCTCGTCGTCCAGCTCCAGCGTGTAGCTGCCATCCGCCGCGACGTCGGCCTCCGCCAGCGTCGTCAGGTCTCCGGACGCCACCACGCGGCTGATCCGCACCGTGGTCGCCGCCGAGACCGTTCCA
Source organism: Corallococcus sp. CA041A (assembly GCF_003612075.1). Taxonomy (NCBI): domain Bacteria; kingdom Pseudomonadati; phylum Myxococcota; class Myxococcia; order Myxococcales; family Myxococcaceae; genus Corallococcus; species Corallococcus sp. CA041A. Next base: position 8,606 of record NZ_RAWF01000172.1, on the reverse strand, counting down.
TCCCCGGCCAGCGCGGGCGCGCCGTCGACGAGCCCCTGCGACTGCTGACCGCCTCCGTTGGTGACGTGCCCCCGGACCTTCACCTTGTCGTCGCCGCCACAGGCCGCGAGCATCCAGCACACCAGTGCACCCAGAACCACTTCACCCGCACGACGCTTCTGCATGGATGGGAAACCCCCGGCCGGGCGAAAAGTCGCCTCGGCGTCATGGCCGGAATTACGCACCAGGGGTTCGGCAGGATTCAAGCCGCCGTCAGCTCAGCTTCTCGAGCAGGCTCCGGAGCTCGGCCTGCTCCGCCGCACTCAAGCGACCGAGCCGCGCGCCGAACGCCTCCGACAGCATCGCGAGCCCTTTCGCCGTCACCTTGCGGCCCGCCGGGGTGACCTGCAGCCGGTGCCGCCGCAGGTCCTCGGCGTCAATCTCCCGGCGCAGGAAGCCCGCCGCCTCCAGCCGCTTCACGTACACCGTCACCGTCGGCTTCGGCATGCTCAGCGTCGCCGCCAGCTCGGCCGGGTAGGGGTGCTCCTCCACCTGCGCCAGCACGAACAGCTCCTTCGTGTCCAACCCCAGCCCGGAGATGTCGGGCGAGACACCGGAGATGACCGACATCAGCAGGTTGTAGTTCAGCGACCAGATCTTCGCCGGGTCGATCTTCGACATGAGCCCTTGCGCGGAAATTGGTACAAAATTAAATCAACTCAAGGCTGAACCAATTCGGCCTCCCTGAAACGGTAACACATCCCCAGGAGACTCCATGCCTCTCGACCACTACGTCACGCTCGGCCGCTCCGGCCTGCGCGTGAGCCCGCTGTGCCTTGGTGCGATGACGTTCGGTGAAGACCTTGGCTGGGGCACCAGCGTGGAGGAGTCCCAGCACATCATCGACCGGTTCATCGAACTGGGCGGCAACTTCATCGACACCGCGAACTTCTACACGAAGAGCCATTCCGAGAAGATCATCGGTGACCACGTCGGCAAGCACGCTGCCCGGCGCGACCGCCTGGTCATCGCCACGAAGTTCAGCGGCAACCTCTACCCCGGCGACCCGAACGGGGGCGGCTCCGGCCGCAAGTCCATCATCTCGGCGTGCGAGAACTCGCTCCGCCGCCTGCAGACCGACTACATCGACCTCTACTGGCTGCACAACTGGGACAAGCACACGCCCATGGACGAGACGATGGCCGCGCTCGAGGACCTGGTCCGGGCCGGCAAGGTCCGCTACCTCGGCGTCTCCGACACGCCTGCCTGGAAGGTCGTCGAAGCCAACGTTACCGCGCGCTTCCGGGGCTGGTCGGCCTTCATCGGGTTGCAGATTGAGTACTCGCTGCTCGAGCGCAGCGTGGAGCAGGAGCTGGTCCCCATGGCCCTGGAGCACGGGCTCGGCATCACCCCCTGGTCCCCGCTCAAGAGCGGCGCGCTCAGCGGCAAGTACACCCGCAAGAACGCGGGCCAGCTGAAGGGAGACCGGGGCGCCTTCATCGAGCCCTACCTGAACGAGAAGACCTACACCGTCGTCGACGCGCTCGAGGCCATCGCTCGTGCGCACGAGAGCACCCCGGCGCGCGTGGCGCTGGCCTGGGTCATGGCGAAGCCGGGAGTGGGCTCGACCATCATCGGCGCGCGGCGGATCGCGCAGCTCGAGGACAACCTGAAGGCCGCCGACGTGAAGCTCACGGCCGAGGAGATGGGGCGCCTGGATGAGCTCACGAAGCCCGCGTTCGGGTTCCCGCAGAGCATGGAGCCCATGTTCCCCGCCATCCACAACGGCGGGACGACGGTGAACGGAATCCAGATGCCGGCTTCCCCCTTCGGCGTGGAGAAGAACGACAAGGTCTACTGACCGTCGTCACCGGCGAGGCCGGGGCTTCGTGCCCGGCTTTGCCTCCTCGCGCGCGAACGCCTCCACCACGAAGTCCACGAACACTCGGACGCGAGGCGACAGGTGCCGGCGCTCCGGATAGACGACGAACACATCGGGCCCCGGCGAGTGCACCGCGCCGAGCACGGCCCGCAGCCTTCCGGACGCCAGCGCCTGCGTGGCGACGAACTCCGGGATGCGCGCGATGCCCACGCCCTCCTGCGCCAACGTCAGCAGCGCTTCGTTGTTGTCGGACGCGAAGGGGCCGGGCACGTCCACCTCCTTGCCATCCAGTCGCCACGGGATGCGCTGTCCGCCGCGCAGGTAGGCCAGACACGCATGGCGCTGGAGGTCCGCCACCTTCCGCGGCGTACCGTGCCGGCGCAGGTACGCGGGCGAGGCGCAGATGACGGCGCGAGACTCTCCCAGCCGCCGCCGCACGAGCCGCGTGTCCGCGCTCTCCCCCATGCGCAGCCCCACGTCCACGCGCTCCTCCACCAGGTCGATGAAGCGGTCCGTGAGCCCCAGCGCGCACTGAATCTGGGGATACGCGGCGAGGAACGACGGCAGCCGTGGCACCAGCCAGTGACGGCCCAGGTCCATGGGCGCGGTGACGTGCAGCGGGCCCCTTGGGCCTTTCGACTCGCGCAGCTCTCCCTGCGCCGCCTCCAGCTCCGCCACGATGCGCTGGCCGCGCTCGAAGAGGGACAGCCCCTCCGGTGTCGGCTGGAGCCGCCGCGTGCCTCGCTGGAGGAGCAGCACCCCCAACCGGCCCTCCAGGCGGGCCACCGTCTTGCTGACCGCGGAAGGGGAGACGCCGAGCGCCCGGGCCGCCGCGCTGAAGCTGCCCGTTTCGAGCGTGCGCACGAAGGCGCCCAGCCCTGCGAGCGGCTCCTGGATGAGGGTCATTCGAGAACTCTAGGAACAGGACATGTGCCCGGCAAGCCACTACCCGCCCATGGGGGAACAATGCAGGTTCCCTCCCATTCACGGGAGCGGATCATGAAAGTCTTCGTGTTGGGCGCGACGGGGTACATCGGCGGATCGGTGGCGGCGCGGTTGATGGCGGCGGGGCACCAGGTGGTGGGCACCGCCCGGACGCAGGACAAGGCGAAGGAACTGGAGGCGCGCGGCATCCAGGCGACGGTCGCTTCGTTCGATGACCTGGACGCGCTCGCGCGGCTGGCGAAGGAAGCTGACGCGGTCATCAACGCGGCGTCCGCGGACGAGCGCAAGGTGGTGGAGGCGCTGCTCGCCGCGCTGAAGGGCTCCGGCAAGCACTTCATCCACACCAGCGGCTCCAGCATCGTCGCCACCGACGCGGGCGGCGAGCTGACGGCGGGCGTGCACGACGAGGACACGCCCATCGAGCCCGTCCCGGAGAAGGTGGCGCGCATCTCGTTGGACAAGACGGTGCTGGACGCCGCGAAGGACGGCATCCACACGAACGTCATCTGCCCGTGCCTCATCTACGGCAAGGGCCTGGGGCTGAACCCGGACAGCGTGCAGCTGCCGCCGCTCATCCAGTACGCGCGCGAGACAGGCACGGCGCGCTACATCGGGAAGGGGGAGAACGTCTGGTCCAACGTGCACATCGAGGACCTGGCGGACCTGTACCTCCTGGTGCTGGAGCGCGCGCCGGCCGGCACGTTCTTCTTCGCGGAGAGCGGCGAGGCGAACTTCCGCGACGTGGTGACGGCCATTGGCAAGAGCCTCCACCTGCCCGTGGGCAGCATGCCGCTTCAGGAAGGGGAGAAGCGCTGGGGCGTGGAGCTGGGGCGGCTGGCGCTCGCGTCCAACAGCCGCATCCGCGCGAAGCGGGCCCGCGCGCTGGGCTGGAAGCCGCACCGTCCCTCCGTGTTCGACGTGCTCGCGGAGCTGAAGTAGTCACATGCCCGCGAAGAAGGCCGTGAGCCCGGCGAGGCTCGCGGCCTTCTTCATTCATGCCGGCGTCAGTCCGCCAGCATGAAGCCCACCTTGGCCTTGCGCGCCTGCGCCGGGAAGCTGCGCGCCACCGCGTCCGCCAGGTAGCCGGAGAGGTTGGGGAACACGTAGTCGCGCTCCGCGGCGGTGTTCAGCCCCAGCCACGAGGCCAGCGTCCAGCCGTACTGCTCCACCGTGAGCGTGGGAATCCAACGGCCGCGCTCGTCCGTGGATCCGTCCAGCGAACCGGACAGGTCCAGGTTGGGGAAGGTGCCGTAGAGCCTCTTGCCCGCCACGCGGTTGCCCAGGACGATGGCGTGGCCACCCCAGGCGTGGTCCGTGCCGCTGTCGCCGTTCTCCAGCAGCGTCCGGTTGAAGTCGCTCATGGTGAAGAGCGTGGCCTGCGGCGCGTTGGAGCCGAACGCGGCCTGGGTCTCCAGCAACGTCACCGACTTCTGGAACGCGTCGAGCGCGAAGTCCAGCTGCTCCAGGAGCTTCGGCTGGTCCACGTCCTGGTTCTGGTGCGTGTCGAAGGAGCCGAAGCCCACGGAGAACACCTGACGCTTGAGGCCCAGGCCCGCGTTGCTCACCGGCATGGCGCCCGCCACCAGGTCGCGCACCACCTGGTAGAGCTGCGTGTGCAGCGTCCACTTCACGGTGTCCTCCGGCGGCAGCGTGGGCACGAAGTAGCCCTCGATGGCGTCGCGGGTGGCCTGCGGCAACTGGGCCCACGCCGCGTCGCGCGCGGCGGTGCGGGCGGCGGAGAAGGTCTGCGCCGTGGTGAACACGCCCGCGTAGGCCGTCTCCAGCACGTTGCCATCCTGCACCGTCATCACGTCCGCCAGCGCCGCTTGCTGGAGCAGGTCGAAGTCCGACGCCGGGGTGTTGACGGTGCGGAACGAGAGCGTGCCATCCGGGGCGACCATCATGGGCTTGCGGTCCACGCCCGCGCAGAAGCGCGGCTTGCCTCCGAACGACGTCACCTCCGGGTAGTCCGGCGGCGTGCTGGTGTTGAGCACGTGGAGCTTGTCCGCCGTGCGGCCACCCCAGCCCGTCACCTTGATGTCGGAGGTGACGGTGCTGGAGCCAGGGTTGGCCAGCGCGCTCGCCCAGGCGTCCTGCTGGTCGCTGTGGGAGAAGAGGTTCTCCGGAACGGTGGTGCCGCCGGCCAGGTAGTCCGCCTTGGTCAGTGGGAGCACCAGCGGGCCCACGTTGCACACGAACGCGGCGCGGCCCGCCTCGAAGTGCGCGCGCAGCTTCGAAAGCGTCTTGGGCAGCGCGAACGAGCCCGCGGCCAGGTCCGTGGGGTTGATGAGGTCCATCTGGTCCGTCTTCAGACCGATGGTGGGACGGGCGGCCAGGTACTTCGCGTAGGCGTTCGTCTCGCGCGGGATGAGGATGTTGTTGCTGTCATTGCCTCCCAGCAGGAAGACACAGACGGCGACGCGGCTGCCGGAGTAGCCACCGATGGTGGCGGCGTGGGCGTTGCCCACCCAGCGGGGAAGGGCGGCCGCGGCGGCCAGGAATCCCAGGCCCTGCGTGGCGCGCCGGAGGAACTGTCGACGGGTCGTGGTCATGGGGTTCACCGCTGGATCTGGAAGGAGGGGGAGAGGAGCGTCAGGTAGAGCGCCAGCTTCTTCTTGCGGATGAGCGTGTTCGCCCGGCTGTCACCCATCGACGTCAGCAGCTTCTGCTCCAGCTCCGGCGCCATCGTGCCGTGCAGCCAGTAGCGGCCCAGGTACGCGACCAGCTCCGGGTTGGTGGACGGCAAGAGGTCGTAGTCCACGGTGATGCCCGCGTTGGCCGCGCTGTTGGCGTAGAGGAACTCGTGCAGGAAGTTGGCGCGGGCCGTGATGGTGGCCGTGTCCAGGATGGCGAACTCCGGTCCGACCAGGCCGTCCGCGCCCGGCAGCGGCGCGTTGGGCGGGTAGAAGCTGAACACGGAGGGCGGACGGCTCACCCACTGGTTCATCGACTTGCTCCAGTTGCTGAGCTTCAGCCCCGGGTCCTTGGTGGCCGTGTCCAGCGTGGGATCCAACCAGCGGACCACGTTGGTGACGAACAGCGCGGGCGAGCGCAGGTGGCCATAGCCGGGCCTGAGCGCCACGGCCGGCTGGGCGCCGCGCGCCTCGGTGTCCTCCAGGATGGCGCGCACCACCGCCTGGAGATTGCCGCGCGTCCCGGTGCCGTCGTTCTTGAAGACGTTGGCCACGCGCCGGACGTAGTTGGGCGTCGGGTTGCTCGTGACCAGGTGCTGGATGAGCTGCTTGCTGATGAAGGGCGGGACGTTGGCGTCGTTGAAGACGTTGTTCAGCGCCTGCGTCAGATGCGTGGTGCTGTTCCCGCCCGCCGTGGTGGTGACGCCCCGCAGGAGCGTCTGGCTGCTCGTGTCGTGGTTGTTGTCACAGGGCATCAGCGGGTTCTTGTAGTCGGGCGTATTGTTGGCGGCGCCCTTGGCCGGACACCCCGTGGCGTTCCAGGTCCAGCCGGACAGGGCGTGCGCGAAGGCCTTCACCTGCTCCTCGCTGTACGCGCGCTGCCGGTTGCCGCTGGCGTCCAGCAGCGGGGTGCCGTCGTTGTTCAGCTTGTCCGTGCCCAGCGTGAAGAGCTGGAGCATCTCCCGCGCGTAGTTCTCGTTCGGGTCAATGGGGTTGCCGTTCTTGTCGAAGGCGCGGTTGTTCGCCATGTCCAGGTAGCGGCCCATGGCGGGGTCCTTCGTCACGGCCTCCAGCAGCGTGCGGAAGTTGCCGAAGGCGTGCTGCGACAGCAGGTTCATGTACCCCGCGAGCGCCACCTTGGAGTCCGCGTAGGGCGTCTTCGTGGACTCCGGGATGCCGTTCTGGGAGACGACGAGGATCTGACTGAGCGCGAACGCCACGCGCTGGCGGAGCTGATCCTCCCCCGTCACCGCGCGCTGGAAGAACTGCGAGCCCAGGTCCTGGGCGCTCTCCCCGTCGTACGGCGTGGCGGGCTGGAGCGCGAACTGGTCCGTGAGCGACTGGGTGATGCCCACGGACATCACGCGCTCCACGGTGCCCACCGGCGCGGGGGCCACGCCGCGCGCCAGCTTGGGACCGAAGGAGGACTGCTCCAGGAAGCGGATGCTGTTCGCCTCACCGGGCGTCTCCAGGGACTCGGCGGCCTGTTCGGCCCGGCCCAGGACTTCCTGCTGTTCGGGGGGAGGGGACTCTGTTGCGGAGGGCCCTTCAGCCTGTGTGCAGGACGTGGCGCACAGGACGAGGGCCAGGGCGGTGCGACGAAGCATCCGGAACCTCCTGGAGACTGCGGGGGTGATCGACCCCGGAACGCCGGGGCCGCGACGTCGGAAAAGATTCTAAGAGATATGTAAATTCATTGAAAGCGGCTTTTTCTGGTAGTTCCGGAACCATGGGATGCCGGAGGTTTCCCGGGTGGGTGCTCGGGTCCTGGGGCTCAGGTGGTGTAGAGACAACCGGGTGAGTCGTTCCCTGGTCCCCACGCGCCCCGTCTCCACGGCCGCCTTCCATGGCGTGACGCTGGCCTTCTTCACGGGCTCCGCGGCGTGGCTCGTGCGCGAGTCGCGGGAGCTGGGAGGCCGTCCCGGGATGATGGCGCTGGCCGTGGCGGTGGCCGCGGCGGGCCTGGCGCTCGTGGCGCTGGGCGCGCTCGTGGGGCTGCTGCGCGGCGGAAGGCTCCTGGCGCTGCGCTCGCGCGCGGAGATGGGCACCTATGCGCTGGTGCTCGCGACCATGGCCGTGCTGGCGCTGGTGGGCCTGCGGCTCTTCTCGTCGGAGGGCCGGCCCGCGCTCGCCACGTTCTGCCTGGGCGTCGCCGGGTGGCTCGCGGGCGTGGGCCTGCATGGAGTGCCCGCGCTGTTCCTCGGCCCCACGGGCTTCATCGATTCGCTGGGGCGGCGCACGCCGTTCTCCCGGCTGGAGTGGTTCACATTCCAGCGGGAGACGGGCGACCTGCCTCGCGTGCGCCTCCAGGCGGGGCACGGGACGCGGCTGCTGCTGGCCGCTCGGCTCGCGAGCTCGGACGAGGACGCGGTGCGGACCGCGCTCGTCGGGGCGGGCCTTACTTCCCGGCGGAGGTAGCGTCCTTCCACGGGTCTCCGCCCACGCCGAAGGCCTCCAGCTGGAAGGACTGCGTGCCGGAGACGCGCACCAGGCCCAGCACCGGGACGCTGGGGGACCACTGGGCGGTGATGCCTCCGGCGTACGAGTACTCCGACACCGCCAGCTTCTTGCCGGCGAGGGTCTCCGTCGTCGTCCGCAGCGGGTGGGGCCTCCGCTCGGCGCCCGGTTGGTTGAACGGCGCGGGCGTGTCGTTCGGCGGACGGCCGGGCACTCGCAAACGCATGAGCAGCACGCTCTTCGCGCTGAAGCGCTCGCCCTCCACCAGGAAGTCGAAGCCCACGCGTCCGGTGGCGGGGACGTCGAGCTCAATGAGGACCCAGCGGCCACGCTTGCCCTCGTGGCGTCCCGGACCGCCCAGCTTGATCACGAACTCCGGAGGCCCGTCCGGCGACGTGTTCACGTAGCGCGCCCAGCCGCCTTCACGCACGACGAGCGGCAGGCCGAACAGCGCATCCGGTGCGCCGTCCTGCGCCCGCGCGGGCAGGGCCCCCAGGCCCACGAGCAGCAACGCGAGCAGCGTCAGCAGCCGTCCCATGTGTCCCCCGGACTTGTCCGGCGCGGAGCCCCGGACCGATAGTGCTGTTCCCATGCGCCGCCTCCTGTGTCCCGTGTGCACCGCCGTGCTGCTCTCCGCCACGCCGGCCACGTCCGCCGCGCCCGACGCGGGCATCGCTCCCGCCCCGCCCACTACGACGGTGGCCACCTCC
>NZ_RAWF01000171.1:0-21782 GCF_003612075.1 Corallococcus sp. CA041A | reverse complement strand
GGTCTCCGAGGGCCGGGAGTGGACGGCCCGGTCGTTGGGGATGGGCCTGCTCATTGGCGCGCTGCTGGCCGTCACCAACCTCTACATGGGATTGAAGACGGGCCTGTGGGACTCGGGCTCCATCGCGGCGGCGGTGCTGGGGTTCAGTGCCCTGGCGCCTTATGGGCGCAAGCGGGGCGTGCCCTACACGCCGCTGGAGAACAACCTCACGCAGACGGCCGCGGCGGCGGTGGGCGCGATGCCCGCGTCGGCGGGGCTGCTGGCCGCGATTCCGGCGCTGGCCCTGCTGGGCACGGGTGTGCCGGGCTGGGGCATCACGGTCTGGGGTCTGGTCCTGGGCGTGGTGGGCGTGCTGGTGGCGGGCTTGTTGCGGCGGCGCCTGCTGGAGCAGGAGGCCCTGCCGTTCCCCACGGGCATCGCCACCGCGGAGCTCATCTCCACGCTGCACGCGGCCACGCCGTCCGAAGCGCAAGGCACGCGGCCGGGACGGGGCCGGACGCTGGTGGGCGCCGGGGTGGTGGCGATGGCGCTCACGTGGATGCGCGATGCGCGCGGCTGGCTGCCGGGAATGGTGGCGCTGCCGGGCCGCGTGGGCGGCGTCTCGCTGGAGTCGCTGACGTGGGGCGTGGGCCTGAGCCCCATGCTGCTGGCGGTGGGGATGATGACGGGCCCACAGCTGGCGTTGAGCATGCTGCTGGGGTCGGGGCTGGCGTGGGGCGTGCTCGCGTCGCGGCTCCTGGACGCGGGCCTGGTGGCGGGCTCGGGGTACGAACCGCTGTCCTCGTGGCTGATATGGCCCGGCGTGGGGTTGATGGTGGGCGGGGCGGTGGTGTCGCTGGCGGCGCAGGCGAGGGACTTCCTGGGCGCGGTGAAGGACCTGCGTTCGGTGGGCGTGAGTCGGGGAGGGCTGCCCCGGTGGAGCCTGGGCGTGGCGGCGGTGGCATGCGTGCTGGCGGTGGTGATGGGCGGGCTGCTCTTCGGGCTGGGAGTCCCGTCGATGCTGCTGGTGCTCGCGCTGCTGGTGCCGCTGTGCGCGGTGTGTGCGCGAGGCGCGGGGCAGACGGACGTGTCGCCCGTGGGCCAGGTGGGGAACCTCACGCAGGTCATCTTTGGCGGGGTGCGGCCCGGAGAGTTGTCGTCCAACGTGGCGGCGGGTTCGGTGGTGGCGGGCGCGGCGGCGCAGACGGGCGTGAGCTTGTGGTCGTTGAAGGCGGGGCACCTGCTGGGGGCGTCGGCCTCCCGGCAGCTCGCCGCGCAGCTGGTGGGCGTGACGGTGGGCGCGGTGGTGGCGGTGCCTGCCTATCTGCTGCTGGTGGACACGTACGGGCTGGGGACGGCGGTGTTGCCGGTGCCCGCGGCGGCGCAGTTCCGGGCGGTGGCGGAGGTATCCGTGCGAGGTCTGGCGGGCCTGCCGCCCTACGCGGGCTGGGCCGCGCTGGTGGGCTTCACGGTGGGGGCGCTGTCGACGCTGGCCGCGAGGAGCCGGGTTTCGCGGTGGTTGCCGTCGCCGGTGGCGATGGGTATCGGCTTCATCACTCCCGCCTACTTCGCGGTGACGCTGTGCCTGGGCGCGGGGATGGTGATGCTCGCGCGGAAGTGGCCGAAGACGACGGACGCGCACGTCTCCTCGTTGGGCGCCGGAGCGCTGGTGGGGGAATCGCTGATGGGACTCCTCGTCGCGGCGACGACGGTGCTCTCGCGGTTGGCGTAGCGACAGGAGTCGTCGCTACGCCGCGGGCGTGAGGTCCCGCACCCGCTCCAGTGAGCGGCGGATGCGGTCCTCCATCAGGTTCGGCATGTGCGCCGCGCGCGCCAGCGCTTCTCCGAGCGCGAGCATCGCCTCCGCGAAGTCGCTTCGGCGCCAGGCCGCGAGGCCCATCATCTCCAGGACCTCCAGCGGCTCCTGCTCCACGGAGGCCTGGGCGGAGCGCTCGCGCAGCGCGTGCCACTCCTCCACGGTCGCGTCCTTCGAGGCCAGCTCCACCATGGAGAAGAGCACCTCCTCCGACGGGCTGAGGTTCACGCCGTGCCGGTTGGTCGCCATCGCCTGCCGCACCTGCTCCAGCAGGTCGCGCGCCCGGTCGTGCCTGTCCGTCCACGCCATGGCCCGCGCCTGGAGCAGCAGCGCCCAGGGACGGTGCGCCACCTCCGGATGCCGGCGCTCCAGCACGATGGCCCGCGCGATGTGCGGGGCCGCGGCCTCCACGTCGCCCGCCTGGTAGTACAGCTCGCCCAGGTTGTACTCGGCGAAGTACTCCCAGCCCACCACGCCCAGCTCGCGCCCCAGCTGCATGAAGCGCTCCTGGTCCTTCAGCGCGTTCGTCAGGTCGCGCCGAGCCACTCGCAGGTTGCGGCGGTTGTTGATGGCCGAGCCCAGGTGGAAGCGGTCTCCGCGCTCCGTGCACGCGCAGATGAGCTCGTCCAGCACGCGCTCCGCGGCGTCGATGTCGCCCAGGCTCGGCAGGATGGCCACCAGCAGGAGCAGTGAAACCACCAGCGTTTCGTAGCCCGCGTCGCCCAGCTTCCGCGCCCGCTCCGCCGCGGCCTCCAGGGTCATGAGCGAGTCCATCCATTCGCCCTTGCGGAACTGCGTGCGGCCGAGCGCCAGCAGGAGCCGCGCCTGCACGTAGGGCGACGTCACGGTCTCAGTCAGCTGCTTGGCTTCCTGGACCCGGGCCTCGCTGCGCGCGTAGTCGTTCACCCAGTCGAGCGCCACCGCCTCGTCGAGCAGCAGCTCCACCTCCGCGCGCGCATCCCCCACGCTCCGCGCCCGCTCGCGCGCGATGGCGAAGTCCGTGAGCGAGTCCTCGTACCGGCCGATGCGGTAGCGCATCAGGCCCCGGCCCCGCAGCGCCGTGAGCCTGCGCAGCTCGTCCTCGGGCTCGATGAGCTCCAGGGCGCGCGTGTACATGGCCTCCGCGTCCAGGTACGCGTGACGGCCGCGCGCGGACTCCGCGATGTCGATGGTCAGCGCCGCCGCCTCGTCGCGCAGGCCCCCCGACGCGGCGTGCAGCGCGAGCCGGGCCAGCCGCTGGCGCTCCTGCGCGCCCGCCGGGCTCAGGTAGTGGCGGTACGCGGCGTGGTGGATGCGCGCCTTCTCCTCCGCGGGCAGGCCCGCGACCACGGCCTCGCGCACCAGCTCGTTGCGGAAGCTCAGCCCCTCCGAGCGGTGCTCCACCAGCAGCCCCAGGTCCAGGAGCCGCCGCGTCGCATGCCCCGTGTCCAGCGGGAACTGGGAAGCCGCTCCGTCGCGCTCCAGCTCGCGCACCACGCCGTCCGCCGCCGTGCCGGTGAAGGTCGCGCCCAGCAGCGCGCACAGCCGGGCATGCGCGGCGAGCGCCGGAGGCAGCGCGCCCAGTTCGCGGTCCGCCAGCCACTCCACCAGCCGCAGCTCCGGCAGGCGGTCCAGTTCATCTGTGACGAGGTACCAGTTGCCGCCCGGCGCGCGCTGACGCACCAGCCCCTGACGCTTGAGGCCGCGCACCAGCTCCACCAGGAACAGGGGCACGCGCTGCGCGCGATCGATGATGCGCTCCACCGCCTGCGCCGGCACGTTCTCCACCGGCTTGAGCAGCGCGCGGCACAGGGCATGCGCGTCGCCCGGGGCCAGGCCGGACAGGGGCAGGTCCAACTGGCGCGCGGCGCGGGCGCTCCACGCTGGACGGCTCTGCTCGAAGCCCGGGCGCACCAGCACGCAGATCCACAGCGGCACGCGCGTCTCCGCGAGCGCCGCGTACTCCAGCGCGTCCAGCGCCGTCTCCTCCGCGAAGTGCGCGTCGTCCACGATGAGGCACAGGGGCCGTTCGCGGGCGTGCGCCGCCAGCAGCTCGCCCGTAGCGCGCATGGCCAGCGAGCGCAGCGCGCCCGGGGCCGCGGCCCAGCTGTGCAGCTCTGGCCCGCCCGGCGCGTACCACCCGAGCGTCGCGGCCACGCCCGGCCACAGCTCCATGCCCAGCCGGGTGCCCAGCCGGTCGAGGATGGCGGTGCGGCCGTCCTCCTGCGTGTCGGTGTCGTCGCGGTCGAAGCCGTGCAGCGCCACGCGCAGGAGCGTGCGCAGCGTGCCTTCAGGGTCGCCCTGCACGGGCTCACGCGCGCGCAGGGAGTGGACGCGCGCGTGCGGCAGCGCGGCCCTCAGGCGCAGGCCCAGCGTGGAGGACAGGTGGCTCTTGCCGTGGCCCCGGTCGCCGCGCACGGTGACGATGGTGGGCGCCGCGTCCGTCACCGCGGACCGGGCGCTCTCCAGGAGCTGCTCCAGCTCCACGTCGCGGCCCACCAGCATCGCGCTGCCCAGCTGCAGCACGGTGGCGTCCGGCCGGGGCGCGGCGCCCGAGGGCGCGGGGCGCATCAGCCCGGACCGTCCCGCCACCGGCAGGCACGGCACCTCCGGCACGGCCTCCGCGGCGGCGGGGGAGAGCAGGGGCCCGCGCAGCTCCACGAGGTGGGGGTAGCGCTCCTCGCGCGCGAAGATGGCGCCCAGGTAGCGGGGAGCGCCGTCGCGGCGGCGCTGCACGGTGACGTTGGCCACGTCGACGATGGACACCGGGGCGAGTCCCCGCTCGGCCAGTCCTTCGGCGGCCCGCAGCGCGCGGCGCACGGGGTTCTCTCCCACGTCGGGGTCGAAGACGCCCGCGAAGCGCTCGCCCTCCGCGAAGGCCATGTGGCCTCCGTAGGCGGTCAGGGCCTTCTGCATCGCCACGGGGTTGGCGCGCGAGAAGGTGAACAGCACCGCCACCGAGCGGCGCGTCTGGGCGGGGCGCACCTCGGGCAGCAGGGTGAGCCGGGGCGCGGGCTGCACGGCGGACTGGCCCGCGTGGTCCAGCGCCGCGCGCAGGGCCTGGGCCACGGCGGCGGCGTCGCGGGGACGGCGCGCGGGCTCCTTGGCCAGGCAGCGCAGCACGACCTCCTCCACGGGCGGCGCCACCGGGGCGTACTCCGAAGGAGGCGGAGGCCGCAGCGACAGGTGCGCCTGGAGCACCTCCGTGAGCGAGCCGAAGAAGGGCGGACGGCCCGCGATGAGCTCGTAGAGGATGACGCCCAGCGCGTACACGTCCGTGCGCGCGTCCAGGACCGCGTGGCCGGCGCACTGTTCGGGCGCCATGTATTCGGCGGTGCCGGCGAAGGAGGACGTGTCGCCGGGAGTGCCGTCGTCCGCGAGCACGCCAGGGGTCGGACGCTGCACCAGGCCGAAGTCGAAGACGCGGGCGCGCTTGTGGGTGTCGTCCAGGAAGACGTGCTCGGGCTTGAGGTCGCAGTGCACCAGTCCGTGCGCGTGCACGACGGCCACCGCCTCCAGGAGCGCGTTGGCGCGAGGCCCGAACTCCTGCGGCGACATGGGCCCGGACACCCGGGCCAGCCAGTCCGCGAGCGTGGGCAGGGGCACGTACTCCATGTCGACGAAGCGCTGTCCACCGGGCAGCGTGCCCACGGCATGGAGCGCGGGCACGGTGGGAGGCCCGATGACGCGCAGGGCCTCCGCCTCGCGGGCCAGCTGCGCCTCCGCGAGCGCGATGCCGGGCCGCGCCAGCTTCAGCGCGATGCGTTCACCCTCGGTGCCGTCAGCGGAGCGCTTGTGCGCGGCCAGCAGCACGCCGAAGCCACCGCGCGCGATGACCTTCTCGCAGCGGTAGCCCGGGACGTCGGGCATGACGAGCGAGGCATCGGATGGCGGAGCGATGGGAGGCGAGACGCCGGGCGGGCATGGCGCATGAGAGCCCTCCCAACGCCGCCCGCATGTGAGGCAGCGCGGCACGAGCGCCACTCTATGCCAGCGCCGCCGTGATTTCCGAACCACCAGGGTCGGTCATTCGACGGACACGTGAAGCATCCGTCAGAAGGCCGGAGGGCTTCCAGGCGTCACATCCTGTGAACCACGCGACACCGGACATCCGGGGCAGCCAGCGAGTCAGAGGGTCGACCGCGCACCGGCTGCGTCAATTCACACCGCATCGCGCCAAGGATGTCAGGAGTCCCTGCTAGCCCTGTTCAACAGGAGGAACAGGCATGAAAGGGATTCAGTCGCGAAGGCGCGAGTGGCTGTGCCTGGTGCTCATCGCCGGGCTGGTGGGCTGCGCGGGAGGACGAGCCCGTTCGTTGCCGGTGGGGCTGCACGGCTATGCGCGCTACCGCAGCGCATCGCCGGCACCGTTGCATGGGGACGCGGCGTCCGAGGGCGCGGGCGGCACGGTGGGGGATGAGGCTCCGGTGCGCCTGCCTCCGGGAACGGTGCTCATCGGGAGCGCGGAGGAACGGACGCGGCAGGCGGTGGAGCTGGGCCTGCTGGAGGTGGACGCGTTCGAGAAGCTCTTGCTGCGCGCCGGGCTGGAGGAGCCGCCGGTCCGTCGCAATCCCTTCACGCCCGAGGACGCGGCGGAGGTGTTGAACCGGCTGATGGAGGAGCCGGTGACGCTGGGGACGTACCCGCCTCGCATGGCGGCGGGCTTCGTGCTGCGCGAGGTGCTGGAAGGCGGCGCGGTGTCGCGCGAGGAGTTGGTGCGCCGGGTGGAGCGCTTCGTCCGGGAGCAGGTGGCGGTGCTGCGGCCGGACGGGTACCTGGCCTGGGCGCTCGATGGGCGCACGCAGCAGAGGGTGGGGGCCGTGCAGTGGAAGGACGGGACCTTCCGCGCGGGCAACTTCGAGCTGGGGCGCTTCTACAGCGGCAAGGGCGGTGTCTTCCGCGGAGTCGATGCACAGCTGCGTGCTGCGGATTGGCGCCCGCTCGCGGAGATGTACGACGACGCGGATGTCCTCAGTCGCTCCCTGGATGGCGCGGAGGACGCGTTCGTGGAGCTGTACCACGGCATGGGGCAGTTGCTGTCCCATCCCACGGACAGCTTCGCGAGTCTGCGCCATCTCCCGCAGCGCGTGGCGGCGCTCATCGCGTCATCGCCCGAGTATTGGGAGCGCTTCCGGTACATGACGGAGGGCGAGCAGATCCGCGAAGTAGCGCGGCTGACCACGAACGTCATCACGCTGTGGGGCACGGCCTCGGTGACGACGCGCACGTTGACGCGAGCAGCGGCGGGAGTGGAGGCCACCGTGCCCGTGCTCGCGGTGTCCGCGGAGGGACTGCTCAGTGTCGAGCGTATCGCGGTGCCCGTGGGACGCGCGGCGGCGGTGCTGAGTGGGGGACCCGGGGCAGCCATCGTCCTCCAGAAGGCCAACGCGACACCGGCTCCAGCCGAGCCAGGAAAGTGGGGGCCAGCCGAGGAGTCGATGTCCGCGCGGGCCCGGCGCTACCAGGAGCAGATCTCCGGGCACTCAGCGGACGAGGCCTACTGGGTCGGTGGAGTGGGAAGGAACAGCGGCGGCGTGAAGTTCGACGGCTTCCGGGACGGAGTGCTACGGGAGGCCAAGGGCCCGGGCTACGCGAACAAGTTCCAGGAAAGCCTGGAGCCAAAGGTCTGGTTCGAGGAAACGGGGGCCAGGCAGCTCCGGGACCAAGCGGAGCGGCAGTGGAGAAAGACGCGGAACATGGGAGTCCGCATCGAGTGGCATGTCGCGGAGAAGAAAGCGGCGGATGCCATCCGGAGCCTTCTCAAGGGTGATGGTATGGACGGAATCGAAGTCGTTCACACTCCGGCACGCTGATCAGAGGACCCCTTGACCACCGAGTCCAAGCCCCAGGCCTACCCGGATAGCTTCTTTGTGGGTGCCTACTGGGGGGCACGTCGGGAGTCGCCAGAAGCGTGCGCGCGTCGTGCGGCGGTCTTCCTGGAGCTCCTGGCAGCATGCGATCCGCTCCTGGCCCACTGGTACAAGTCCATCCGTTCCCGTAAGGGCACGCAGAAGCTGTCATTGATGCCGCCCGACGTGTCAGTGCTCACGGACTTGTTCCGGCGGGGCGTCAACCGTGAGGGCCGAGGACCCGTTATCGAGGAACTGGGCCTCCGCGTCGGCTTCCTCAACGGAGGTGCCGCCTCCGATGACGCACGCCTGAGCATCAAATGCGGAGCCTTCGATGCCCCCAGTCCCAACAACTGCATCTTGTCCCTCCCATTCGACGGACCGACCGCGGAGCGGGTGTTGACCCCCTCCGTGCTGGAGGCCGTGATGCGCGGAATGGTGGTCGCGTGGGAGCCGGACTGGATCGCGGCCATGTCCAGAGATCATCGGGATCTGGATGATCCGGACAACAGGACCAACGCATGGGTCGGCTGGGTGACCTATTTCTCCAAGCAGCGAGGCACCGTGCCCCCACTGCCCGCGCCCGTGCGAATCGAACCGGTGGAGGACAAGGGCACGCTCATCCTCCTGACCCCGGAACGCTTCACGGTGGCCAACCCGGAGCACGTGGCCCTGGCCAATCGCGTGCGCGAGTTGCTCACCCGGGCCGGGCTCATCAAGACCCGCTGAAAGAGAAACGGCGCGCTCCACCCCGGCCGGCGGAGCGCGCCAACAACAGTCCTACCGCTGCGGCACTTCAATCGCACGCAGCAGCGACCCATCCTGTCCAGGCACCCGCGCACGCAACAGCAGCGCGGCCCCAGGCTCCGCGGACGTCAGGGCCTGTGCCGCCTCCGCGACGCCAGATACCTTCTGGTCACCCACCTGCGTCAGCACCATCCCGGGCGCCAGGCCCGCGCGCTCCGCGGGGCTGCCGGACTCCACCGCCACCACCTGCGCGCCGCCGCTGCCGTCCTGCGCCTCCGACAGCCTCAGGCCCATCCGCTTCGACAGGGGCGCGGGCGTCGAATCCCGAGGCGTCATCTCCTCCTCACCCCGCTGAGTCGGCCGGGTGCCCAGCTTCACCGGCACCTCCATCGCCTTGCCGCCGCGCACCAGGCTCACCTTCACCTCGCTGCCCGGCTTGAGCAGCGCCACCGCGCGCGTCAGCGATCCGGCGGAGTCCACCGCGCGCTCGCCCACGGACGTGATGATGTCCTCCTCGCGCAGGCCCGCCTTCGCACCGGGGCCGCCCGCGCTGACGCCGGCCACCACCGCGCCCTTCGCCGCGTCCACGCGCAGCGCGCGCGCCAGCTCCGGCGTGAGGTCCTGCACCGCCAGGCCCACCCAGCCCCGGCGCACCACGCCCGTCTCCTGGAGCTGCGGCAGGAGCGCCTGGATGAGGTTCGCCGGCACCGCGAAGCCAATGCCCGTCGCGCCGCCGATGATGGCCGTGTTCATGCCCACCACCTCGCCCTTCATGTTGAAGAGCGGGCCGCCGGAGTTGCCCGGGTTGATGGCCGCGTCCGTCTGCAGGAAGTCGTCATACGGACCCGCGTGGATGTCGCGCGCCCGGGCGGACAGGATGCCCGCGCTCACGCTCGACGCGAGCCCGAACGGATTGCCAATGGCCATCACCGGGTCGCCCACGCGCAGACCATCCGAATCCCCCAGCTTCACGAACGGCAGGTTCCCGGACACGCCCTTCAACTGGATGAGCGCCACGTCCGTGAGCGCGTCGCGGCCCAGCACCTCCGCCTCGAACGAGCGCCCGTCCTCCAGCTTCACCCGGACGGTGTCCGCGCCCTCCACCACGTGGTTGTTCGTGAGCACCAGGCCGGACGGGTCGATGACGAAGCCCGACCCCAGCCCCTGCTTCGAGGGCGCGCCGCCCTCGCCAAAGGGATTCTGTCTGCCCTGCATTCCGAAGCGCTCGGCGAGGCCGGGGGGCAGGCCCTGCATCATCCCGCCCATGGCGGGGCGTACTCGGGCCTGCACCTCCACGTTCACCACCGCGCCCTTCACGGTGTCCACGAGCGGCGCCAGCGACATGAGCGCGCCGGGAGACCCGGGCGTGGGTGAATAGACCGCCGGCTCCACCTTCGCGCCCGAGGGCGTGGTGGCTGTCTTCAACGACAGCGTGGGTCGGGCGGGGGGAGCCACGTCCGCGGCCGGCTTGCAGGCCCCCAGGGCGACCAGGGGCATCAGCGTGAGTGCGCGGGCAAGGTGGCGGCGGGACGGAAGCGTGCGGACCATCGTGCGTTCTCCTTGAGTGGCGGCCGGAAGAGGGCCTTCCGGTCGGAGATGGGAAAGAAAGAGTCGAACCGGATGCGGTGGGCACCCTGGGAAGGAGGCAGCGGTCCCGTTCCACCAGCGACACCGGGAGCCACCGGTGGCCCAGCTGCCTGAAGGGAGCTCTTGGAGGAAGCCCCGCATCCGGTCCGACGCCGGGACTTCATTGCAGTCCGTGGGCCAACCCCTCCAGAACCCCCCTTCAGAGGGGAGCCGGGCCCCAGAAGGCCCCAGGGCGCGGGGCAAAGTGCCCCAACCGGGGCATTTCGCCCGGGGGCGGCGTGCCCCAGACCCCACCCCCGTGGCTCCCGCCGGACATGGCACGGCGGATGCTCATGGAGCGAAGGGGCCCCCCGCGAGCGTCGCCGCCGCGGCACCTTCAACCCCTCCAGGAGTTCACGCCCATGGTGCACGAGCAATCAGAAGGAGTCGCGCGCGGCGCGGCCTGGGAAGACCCCCACTCGGAGCCCGCGAGGCCTCCTCGCATCCTGGTCGCGGATGATCAGACGGAGATGCGCACGCTCATCCGCAAGATGCTGGTGCGGCGCGGTTATGACGTGGTGGAGGCGTCGGACGGGCCGGACCTGGTGCGCGTCCTCATTGAAGGGCTGACGGCGGAGGAGTCGCGCGCGCCCGACCTCATCATCACGGACGTGCGCATGCCGGGCTTCACGGGCCTGGAGGTGCTCGCCCGGCTGCGGCGCGAGCAGTGGAACACGCCGGTCATCCTCATCACCGCCTTCGGCGACGTGCACCTGCACCGCGAGGCCCTGCGCCTGGGGGCTGCCTGTGTGCTCAACAAGCCGTTCGACATGGACGAACTGCGAGGCGCGGTGGAGGTGGCCCTCGCGGTGACACGCGAGTGACGCCACCCCGGGTGATGGCGCGCTAAGGTGGCGCGGCAATGCCTGTCGCAAGGAAGCCCATGCGCCGCCTCCCCTGGTCCCTCTCGTTGTCGCTCCTGTGCCTGGCATGCGCGCCCACGCAGCGCCAGACGCCGGACGCGGGCACTCCGGAGGTCAAGCCCCAGCGGCTGGTGGCGCACATCGTCCACACCTACCCGCACGACCCCACGGCGTTCACGCAGGGGCTCCAGTTCCACCAGGGCCAGCTCTACGAGAGCACCGGTGAGAAGGGCGACCTGCGCCGCATCTCGCTGGAGCAGGCGGCGCCCCTGTGGAAGCAGCCCCTGCCGGACGTGTTCCCAGAGGGGCTCGCGAGCGACGGACAGCGGCTGTACCAGCTCACCTGGCAGGACGAGACGCTCTTCGTGTGGAACGGCGCGCCGCCCGCGCAGGAGAAGCAGGTGGAGTACGACGGCGAGGGCTGGGGCCTGTGCTACTGGCAGGGCCAACTGGTGCGCAGCGACGGCACGTCCACGCTGCGCTTCCACGACCCGAAGGACTTCCACGTGAAGTCCCAGGTGCAGGTGACGTTGCAGGGTGTGCCGCAGGAGATGCTCAACGAACTGGAGTGCGCGGAGGACGGCGTCTACGCCAACGTCTGGCATTCCAACAACATCCTGAAGATTGATTACGCCACGGGCCGCGTGCTGGCGGTCATCGACGCATCGGCGCTGGCGCAGGCGGTGCGAGGCCGGGTGCGCAGCTACGAGGCGGTGCTCAACGGCATCGCGCTGGAGCCCGGCACCGGCCGCCTGTTCCTCACCGGCAAGCTGTGGCCCGACCTCTTCGAAGTGACGCTGGTGGGGCCCGCGGCCACGCCGTAGCGCATTCCAGTCCTCCCGCTTCAGGCGGAGGGGGACTCACCCTGTCTGGAAAAGCGCCGCCGCACGGTCCGGACCACCTCCGCGTCCCAGCGCGGTGACAGCAATTCCAGCGCGGTCCGCCGGAAGGGCAGGGCGCACGCCAGGCACGCCAGCGTCGCGGCCAGTCCAATGAGCGTGTTCTGCCAGGAGCCCAGGTTCCACTGCCCGGACCATGACCACGGCTCCATGCTCGTGGGCCACAGGTAGTGGATGGGCCAGTCCGGCCCGCTGCCGGCGAGGTCGCACAGCAGATGACCGTGGAACGCAGCCACCGACAGCAGGGCCACCGCTGCTCTTTGCCGCGCCAGCGCCGTACACACCGCCATGGTGACGAGCGCTCCCACGTAGCCATGAAAAATCACGTGGTGATAACGCGAATAAAACTCTTCACCCGCCAGCAATGACAAACCATCCAGGTCCGGCGCGAGTCCCGCGCAGGTGACCAGGATGCGGTCACGCCGTTCGCGCAGGCCTTGCGAGAGGAGCCAGGACAATTCGGCGTGGACGATGGGATTCATGGGTGTGCACTAGCGTACGGCATGCCGGGGCCACGGCGAAGGTTCCCGGGGCAGTGCGTTGAGAAAGTGGGGGGCAATGACTCATCATGAATTCCATCTCCGCGCACCCGCGTCTGGGCATCGCCACGCTTTTTGAAGCGCACGCACGAAACACACCCGAGGCCGTGGCGCTGCATTCTGACGGCGGTGTGCTCCGCTATGACACTCTCAACCGGCGCGCGAACCGGCTGGCGCGGCGGCTCCAGGCGCTCGGTGTGGGGCTCGACCAGCCCGTGGGCATCCTCTCCGAGCGCACACCGGAAACAGTGGTGGGATTGCTGGGCATCCTGAAGGCAGGAGGCGCCTATCTCCCCCTGGACCCGAGTCATCCTCCGGAGCGGCTCGCCGCGATGGTGGCGGACTCCGGGGTGCGGGTCCTCGTCGGACGGCGTGAGGCGGTCCAGGGGCTGCGCTTCCAGGGGCACGCCGTCGAGCCTCCCTCTTCGGATGAACCTCTGGAGGCGCAGGATGCCGTGAACGTGACGAGCGGAGCGGGGCCGGACTCGCTGGCGTATGTGCTCTACACGTCCGGCTCCACGGGCAGGCCCAAGGGTGTGTGCATCCCGCACCGGGGCGTGGCGCGGCTGGTGCTGGACGAAGGCTTCATGGGCTTCCGGCGCGAGGACCGAGTCCTCCAGGCCGCTTCGTATGCCTTCGATGCCTCGACGCTGGAGGTCTGGGGCGCGCTGCTGAACGGCGCGACGCTGTGTCTGGTTTCACGGGATACCCTGCTGTCGCCTCCGCTCCTCGCGGCGAAGCTCCAGCGGGATGCCATCTCCGCCGCGGTGCTGAGCACGTCGCTGTTCCATCAACTGGCCGCCGCCATCCCGGATGCGTTCGGTGGGCTCCGTGTCCTGATGGTGGGCGGCGACGTGCTGGACCCCAAGTGGGTGGCGCGAGTCATGGCGAAGGGAAAGCCCCAGCGGCTGCTCAACAGCTATGGCCCCACGGAGTGCACCACCTCCGCTACGGCGTATGAGCTCCTCGCGCCTCCGGAGCCGGGCGTGTCCATTCCCATCGGCAGGGCGCTCGCTCGGCTCCAGTTGCATGTCCTGGACGACGCGGGGAAGCCGCTGTCCGTGGGCGAAGTGGGGGAGCTGTACCTGGGCGGAGAGGGGCTCGCGCGGGGCTACCTGAACCGTCCCGTCCTCACCGGCGAGCGGTTCCTGCCGGATCCGTTCAGCGACGTGCCCGGGGCGCGGATGTACCGGACGGGAGACCGGGCGCGGTGGCTCCAGGATGGCAACCTGGAGTTCCTGGGGCGGGTGGACCACCAGGTGAAGATTCGCGGCGCGCGAGTCGAGCTGGCGGAGATCGAGAGCGTCCTGCGCACCCACCCGCGAGTCGGTGACGCCGTGGTCCGCGTGCACGAGGTCTCCCCGGGCGACAAGCGGCTCGTCGCGTATGTCTCACCGCACGGGGTGGAGGACGCGGAGCTGCGCGCGTATCTGGGGACGAAGCTGCCGGACTTCATGCTTCCCCATGCGGTCATGGCGCTGGAGCACATGCCGCTCAACGCCAGCGGCAAGGTGGACCCCTCGCGGCTTCCAGTGCCGCGCTTTGGTTCGGGGGAGGGGGAGACACCGCGCACGCTGCTGGAGCAGGAGATTGCTCGCGTCTGGTCGGAGGTCCTGGGGACGCAGCAGGCGGGAACGCAGGACCGCTTCATGGAGTCAGGCGGGGACTCGCTGCTCGCGATCCGTTTCATTGAACGGCTGGAGCAGGCGGTGTCGGTCCGTCTGCCCGTGCGGACGCTCTTCGACAGTCCGAACATCGCGGAGCTGGCGCGGTCGGTGGAAGCGGCACGGGGAACGATGCGAAGCATCGATGTGCCACCCATCGTCCCGGTGGACCGGACACAGCCCCTGCCCCTGTCTGATTCCCAGCGGCAACTGTGGCTCCTGGAGCAGCTGGCACCCCGGAGCGCCGTCTACAACGAGCCCTTCACGCTGTATCTGCCCGGTGACCTCCAGCCCGAAGCGCTGGAGCGCGCGTTCCGGTCACTCATCGCCCGGCATGAAGTGCTGCGGACGACCTTCGGCTCCACTCCGGACGGTCCGTTCCAGCGCGTGCATCCGGACATGCAGTTCCACCTGCGACGTGTGGACCTGCACGCTGTGCCCGGAAGCCTGCGGAGCGCGAAGGCATTGCAGTTGGCCACCCAGGAGGCGCGTGAGTCCTTCGACCTGGAGCACGGGCCGCTGTTACGTGCGACGTGGATGCGATTGAGCGCGACGGAGAGCCGCCTCGCCCTGGTGATGCATCACCTCATCGTGGATGGCTTCACGATGGCGGCGTTCCTCCAGGAACTGCACGGGTTCTACCTGGCGGAGGCACCTTCGCTGCCGCCACTGCCGCTCCAGTACGGCGACGCCGCTGTCTGGCAGCAGGGGGCCCGCTACCAAGAGGCCATCGCATCGCACCTGGACTGGTGGAAGCAGACGCTCGCGGGGGCTCCGCACCTGGAACTCCCCATGCAGCATCCCCGCCCCCAGGTCCCGAGCTTCCGCGGGGCCAAGCACGTCGTGCGAATCCCCGGAGACCTCCTGGAGTCCGTGAAGGCGCTGGGGCGTGGAGAGGACTCCTCGCTCTTCATGACGATGCTGTCCGTGTTCGGCGCGCTGCTGCACCGCTACTCCGGGGCGGAGGACCTCATCGTCGGCGGTGCCTTCTCCGGGCGGAGCCGCGCGGAGTCTCGGGCCATCTCCGGGCACTTCGTGAACCTGCTGCCGCTGCGGCTGCGCTTCTCCGAGGGGCTGACCATCCGGGGGCTGTTGGCGCAGGTGCGCCGCGTCTGCCTGGAGGCGCTCGAACATCAGGACGCGCCGCTCGTGCGCATCGTGGAGGCGGTGAACCCGGCGCGCATCCCTGGCGCCAACCCGTTGTTCCAGGTGAGCTGCACGCTGGAGCCGCGCATCGCGGTGCCGGCGTCGGACTGGCGGGTGGAGCCCCACGACGTCGACACAGGGACGTCGAAGCTCGACCTCTCCATCGAACTGGATGAGCGGCCCGACGGCATGTCCGTGCGGTGGGAGTACGCGCTGGACGTCTTCGAGCCCTGGATGATCCACCAGCTGGGTCAGCACTTCGTGACGCTGCTGCGCGAGGCAGCACAGGACCCGGAGCAACGGGTCTTGGCGTTGCCGCTGCTCTCGGAGGCGGAGCAATCACAAGTGCTCGCCTGGGCTCATGGACCCGTGCGCGACGTGTCGCACGCGGACTGTCTGCACCCCCTGTTCGAAGCACAGGTGGTGCGCACGCCAGACGCGCCGGCCCTCGTCTTCCAGGGACGGTCCCTGAGCTACCGGACGCTGAACGCGGAAGCGAACCGGCTGGCCCATCACCTCATCTCCCAGGGCGTCCGGCCTGGAGACTTCGTGGGCGTCTGTGTCCAGCGCTCCTTCGAGCTGATCATCGCCCTGCTGGCGACATTGAAGTCGGGCGCGACCTACGTGCCGCTGGACCCCGCCTATCCCAGGGCACGGCTGGAGTTCACGGTGCGGGACGCGGGGCTGAGGCTCATCCTCGCGCAGGAGACGACGCTCGCGCTCATGGACGGTGTGGGCGTCCCGGTGGTCGCGCTGGAGCAGGTGCGCGGCGGTCCGGAGGACACGCCTCGGGTCCACGTCACCGGGGATGACCTCGCGTATGTCATCTACACCTCCGGCTCGACGGGTCAGCCCAAGGGCGTGTGCATCAGCCACCGGAGCGCGGCGCACCTGACGGAGACCGTGGCCTGGGACTTCGGCTTCGCACCGGGACAGCGCGTGGCGCAGTGCGCGCGGTATGGCTTCGACTTCTCCGTCGCGGAGATCTTCCCGACGCTCTCCTCCGGCGCCACGCTGTACCTCATGGCCCAGGAGGACGTGGCCGCCGGTGAGGAGCTGGCGGACTTCCTGGAGACCCAGCGCATCCACACCGCGATGTTCACGCCGTCTGCGCTGGGCTCCATGGCGTGGCGGCCGCTTCCGGACCTGAAGACGCTCGCGATTGGAGGCGAGGAGCTTCCCGCGCGGCTCGTGGACACGTGGGCTCCGGGCCGCCGGTTCATCCAGGTCTACGGGCCCACCGAGGCCACGGTCTTCACGACGACCGGGGAGTGCATGGCCGGCGAGGGCCCGTACCCCATCGGGACACCCCTCTCCGGTTACGAGGTCTACCTGCTGGATGAAACCCTGATGCCGGTCCCGGTGGGCGTGCGCGGCGCGCTCTACATCGGAGGCAAGGGGCTGGCGCACGGCTACCTGCACCGCCCTGAACTCGACGCGGAGCGGTTCATCCCGCATCCCTTCAGCTCCGAACCGGGCGCGCGCCTCTACAAGAGCGGAGACATCGCCAGCCATCGCCCGGATGGCGGCATCGACTTCCACGGGCGGTCTGACCGCCAGCTCAAGCTGCGCGGCTTCCGTATCGAACTGGGCGAGATCGAGGCCGCGTTGCGCAAGCACCCGGATGTCCGGGACGCCGTGGTTGAACCGCGGCTGCTCGCGGGAGAGCGGCACCTGGTGGGCTACGTCATCCCCCGGGATGCCGCCTCGGCGTCACGTCTGCTGACACCTGCGTTCAAGGAATCGCTGGGTGAAACACTTCCGCCGCACATGGTTCCCCGGGAGTGGGTGTTGCTGGAGGCGTTTCCGATGGGGCCGACAGGGAAGCTTGACCGCGACGCGCTGCCGTTGCCTTCCGGCAATGCCCAGGCTGCTCCCGAAGCGCCCGCGTCCACGGAGCGTGAGAAGGCATTGGAGCGCATCTGGTGCCGGATTCTCGGCGTGGAACGCGTCGGCAGGCAGGAGGGGTTCTTCGACGCGGGTGGGAACTCGCTGCTGCTCACTCGGGTCCAGTCCGCGCTGGCGTCGGAGCTGGGCATCCGCGTGAGCATGGCCACGCTGTTCCAGTTCCCGACCATCGAATCCCTCGCGCGGCACCTGGACGCGGACTCTGCCGTGCAACCGGTGACGCCGGAGCCCGCGCGAACCCTCGCGCGTTCCTCTGGCCCCATCGCCATCATCGGTACGGCCGGACGGTTCCCGGGAGCACCCAGCGTCGAAGCGCTGTGGACGTTGCTGGTGGAGGGCCGCGAGGGCCTGTCCCGGTTCAGCCGGGAGACGCTGCTCGATGCGGGCGAGGATCCCCAGCTCCTGGACGATCCTTCCTACGTCCGTGCCTCCGGGCTGCTGGAGGACGTCGAGTTCTTCGACGCAGCCTTCTTCGGCTACAGCCCACTGGACGCGCGGCTGATGGATCCGCAGCTCCGCATGTTCCTGGAGTGCGCATGGGAGGCACTCGAAGCGGCGGGCTACGACCCGAAGCGGCTGCCCGGCAAGGCGGGGCTGTTCGCGGGCTCGGGAGTGCCGCGCTACTGGTTGGATCAGGTGATGCCGCGCTTCCGTTCGCTGTCCGTGGCCGCGGAGGCGTACCGGTCCATCCTGGGCAATCCATGGCAGTTCCTCGCCACGGCGACGGCGTATCAACTGGGCCTGCGTGGGCCCGCGCTCACGGTGCAGACCGCTTGCTCCACGTCACTGGTGGCCGTGCACCTGGCCTGCCAGAGCCTGCGCGCGGGCGAATCCGATGTGGCCCTGGCGGGAGGCATCTCCCTCTTCGCGTCCGGTCCGTCCGGTTACCTCCATGAGGCAGGTGGCATCACCTCTCCGGATGGACACTGCCGTCCCTTCGACGCGAAGGGGCAGGGGACGGTGCCCTCCAGCGGCGTGGGCATCGTGGTGCTCAAGCGCCTGGAGGATGCGCTTCGGGATGGAGACTCCATCCATGCCGTCATCCGGGGCTCGGCCATCAACAACGACGGAAACGCCAAGGTCGGCTTCACCGCCCCGAGCGTGGAGGGCCAGCGCGACGTCATCACGCGAGCACACGCCGACGCGGGCGTTGCCGCTCGTGACATCACCTACGTCGAAGCCCACGGCACGGCGACGCCACTGGGCGACCCGCTGGAGGTCCAGGCGCTGCGGCTCGCCTTCGGAGCCCGTGAGGCGTCGGAGCCCGCGGTGGTCCTGGGGGCGCTCAAGAGCAACGTGGGGCACCTGGACTCGGCGGCCGGGGTGGCGGGGTTGATCAAGACGACGCTGGCCCTGGAGCACCGCTTCCTCCCGGGCACCGTCCACTTCGAGCAGCCCCATCCGGAAGCGGGCCTGGAACGTTCGCCCTTCGTCGTGAGTCGCGAAGGGCGGCCGTGGTCCCTGCCTGAGGGCTTCCCACGTCTCGCGGGCGTCAGCGCGTTTGGCATTGGAGGAACGAATGCGCACGTCGTCCTCGAAGAGGCACGCCCCGCGCCCACCGTCGACGTGAGCACGTTGGCGGAAGTGCTGGTGCTCTCGGCGCGGAGCGGGGATTCATTGAACGCGGCTTCACGGCGGCTCGCGGATCATCTGGAACGGCATCCGGAGCAGCCCCTGGCGGACGTCGCGTACACGTTGCAGGAGGGACGGACGGCGTTCGGATACCGGCGCGCCATCGCGTGCGAGACACCCGCGGAGGCCATCGCGAAGCTCCGGCGGGACGAGCCCGTGAAGCCCGCTTCGTCCCCGTATCCTGAAGTGTGCTTCCTGTTCCCGGGGACGGGCACCCAGGAGGCGGGCATGGGTGCGGCGTGGTACCGGCGCGCTCCGGCGTATCGCGAGGCCTTCGATGCATGCGCCGCCCTCTTCGGTCCGGAGATGGAGCGCGACCTTCGTGCCGTGCTGCTCACCGACGAGCGCGGAGCAAAGGCGGAGGAAGCACTGCGAGCACCCTCGCTGGGCATGGCCGCCATCTTCACGACGGAGTACGCGCTGTCGCGGCTGCTGGGTGCCTGGGGTCTCCACCCGACGAGCCTCCTGGGCCACAGCCTTGGGGAATACGCCGCCGCGTGTCTCTCCGGCGTCCTGTCGCTGGAGCAGGCCGTGTCGCTGGTCGCGCTGCGCGGCCGCCTCTGCGATGCACTGCCACCGTCCGGCATGCTGGCCGTGCCCCTGTCGGAAGGCGTGCTCACGCAGGCGCTGCCACCTGGACTGTCCCTGGCCGCGGTCAACGGACCCGGGCAGTGTGTGGTGTCCGGCGCGTTGGAGGTGTTGGAGGACTTCGTGGCGCGGCTGCGGGAGCGGGGCGTGAGGACGAAGCGGTTGCCGAACGCGAGCGGGTTCCACTCCGCGCTCGTGGAGCCCGCGATGCAACCGCTCACGGACCTGGCCAGGTCGATGCGCCCGAAGTCCCCGGCGATTCCCCTCATCTCCAACGTCACGGGCACCTGGCTGACCGCGGACGATGCGCACGACCGCACGTACTGGGCCCGTCACCTGAGGCACACGGTCCGGTTCTCCTCGGGGCTGGAGCTGCTGCTGGAGGACCGCGAGCGGTTGTTCGTGGAGGTGGGACCGGGACAGACGCTCTCAGCGTTGACGCTGTTGAACCACCGGGTAGGGCGGGAGCGGCTCGTGCTGCACACGCTCGGAGTGTCTACGGGACGGCGTCATCCACCGGAGAGTGATGAACAGGCCCTGCTCCATGCCGTGGGACAGCTCTGGTCCGCGGGCTTCCCCGTGGACTGGGACGTGGTGCGCGGCAGCGGGCCGCGCAGGCGCGTCGTGCTGCCGACGTATCCCTTCGAGCGCAAGCGGTACTCGCTGGCGGAGAAGACGCCACGGCTGCCTCGGCCTGAAGTCACGAACGAGCCCCGGCCGCTCAGCCGTGAAGAGGTCCACGCCTCCATGGAAGCACTCTGGAAGGAGCTGCTCGGCGTGGACACGCTGACGCCGGACAGCCACTTCTTCGAGCTGGGCGGCACGTCGCTCCTGGTCGTGCAGCTCAACCGCGAACTCAAGACGCGGCTGTCGGTGAGCCTGTCACTGCATGCGGTGCTGGAACACCCGACGCTGGGCGCATGGGTGCGAGCGGTCCAGGACGAGCTGGAGCGTACGGGGCGGCCACTCACCAAGGCGGCACCGCTCCGGATGGAACTCCAGGAGGGACGGCGTGGACGGACACCGCTCTTCCTGGTGCAGCCCATTGGGGGCACGGTCTACACGTACCTGCCCCTGGCGAAGCAGCTGGGCGCGGACACGCCGGTCCACGCGTTCCGCGCATCGGGGCTGGAGCCCGGCGAAGTGCTCTACCGCGACGTGTCCGCGATGGCCCGCGCGTACGTGGACGAACTGCTGACCTTCCAGCCCCAGGGCCCCTTCTGGCTGGGCGGCCACTCCTCGGGCGGCGTCATCGCCTACGAGATGGCGGCCGAGCTGCTGAAGCGGGGCCACTCCGTGGCGGGGGTCATCCAGATCGACACGGTGACGGTGGACGACTCGCACAGGCTGAACATCCGGAGCGTGGGAGACGTGCTCCGGCTCATCGACGCGTTCCAGGAGATCTCCCCGCGCGCGGCGGACGGGCTGCGGACGGCGATGGAGCTCGACACGCGGCTGCGCGACGTGGTGCTCGCCACCAACGAGGCCATCGCCGCGTACGCGCCGGGACGGCACGCGGTGCCGCTCGTGTACCTGCGGGCCACGGAGCGGGACTCGGTGCTGGACTCGCACGCGGCGGCCTGGTGGAAGGCGCTGACGACCGCTTCGTTCCAGTCCCACGACGTGCGCGGCAACCACTTCACCGTCATGGAGGAACCCCACGTGGCGGAGGTGGCGCGGCTCATCCGTGAGCAGCTGACAGCGGGAAGGGGAGGGGAGCGTGATGACCTCGACGCGGGATGAATGGAAGGCGGAGCTCTCACGGCGCTTCACCGCGTTCGTGGAGGCCTACGAGCGGGGCAGCCTGGAGGCCCTGTCCGAGCTGTTCTGGCACGACGACGACATCGTGGTCGTGGGCACGCACTCCAACCTCCACTTCATCGGCTGGGCGCAGGTGGAGCACTCCTTCCGCACCCAGTTCGGGAGCCTGCGCGACATCCGTGTGACGCTGCGCTCGGAGCAGTTCTGGCACGGGGGCGCACCGCCCTCCACGATGGCCTGCCTCACGGTGCCCGCGATGGACATCGCCCTGGTCGCGGGCGGCAGGCCCGTCACCTTCGAGGGCATCCGCGTGGCTTGCGCCTTCGAACGCCGGGGCGTCGAGTGGCGGATGGTCCAGATGCACTGGTCGCTTCCGCGCACGGAGGTGCTGGTGGACCACAAGCGCCGCTGATTACCCCGGAGGCAGCGGCGAGCGTCGCGGCGTGCCCAGCAGCTCCAGCGTGCGCAGCGCCACGTCCGCCAGCGTGGACGTGCATGGCATGCAGCCCCCGCCGCAGCAGGGAGCCCAGTCGCCCTCCGGATCCCTCAGCAGTGGATACACACAGCCCCGTAGGGACTGGGGCAGCCCCGCGTCGTCACAAGCTTGAAGCAGCGCCGCCTGCACGGTGGCATCCTTCACATCCATGGCCACATCTTCCTAACTGACACCCGGAAGGAAGGCAGCCCATGCGCACGACATCATCCGACCCGCGCTTCTCCCGCCGCGCCTCCGTGGTGCTCCTGGCGTTCCTCGCCTGCGCATGCACGAGGCCCGCCCCGTCCTCC